>CBFDAD010000142.1:0-5207 GCA_965602705.1 uncultured bacterium | reverse complement strand
GCCAGAGCCGCCAGCCACCGTGGCGTTGATCACCTCGACGTCGGGGTACATCTCGTCGTACAGGTTGATGAGCGCCTCAAGTGCTGGGCCTTCGTCACCGGCCCACCACGAGAAGATCTCCAACTCGCCGGAAAGCGCCTCTGCAGGCGGGCTGGGGGCAGCAGCCCCGTAGATCCCGGCCTCAACGGCGAGTTCCTGCAGCGCGTCCGAGGTGGCCTCGGCGCTGCGGGTGCTCAAAAAGACCTCCATCCCGCTGGCAAAGCCGTTCATAAAGGTCTCGTTGGCGACCGCGCCGTGCGCCAGGCTACCGACCACCTCGTCTTTGGCCCAGCTTGCGGCGGCGCTTTGCCCGTAGGTGTTGTAGAGCGCCAGGTCGCTGTCGAGGCGGGCGGCGATGGAGCCCTTGAGTGGGTTAAAGGCGTCCTGGCCTTCGACCGAACCCAGGAGCCGCAGCCACGCCAGGACGGCGTCGCGGTTGGGCGCGCCCTCGGGCAGCCCGAAGGAGTCGGACAGGGCCATGAAGATGCCACCGGTGCCAGGCGACGGCGCCCAGGCATAGTCCACATCCGGCTGCATGCCGTTGATCACGGTAAAG
Organism: uncultured bacterium; assembly: GCA_965602705.1. Lineage (GTDB taxonomy): Bacteria > Chloroflexota > Anaerolineae > S140-20 > S140-20 > CBFDAD01. The sequence goes on along the minus strand of CBFDAD010000142.1, from coordinate 4,612 downwards.
TAGGTCATGGCCCAGTCGCCCATCTCGTTGAAGGCGGCCTCGCCATTGATCACCAGGTCGGTGGCTTGCTGCCAGGAGAGCGAAGTGGCGTCCTCGTTGGTGCAGTCGAGGATCTGACCGAACAGCTCCCAGGTGGCCATCACGTCGGGATCGGTCCAGGCCTTTTGGCCGGCCCACAGCGCGTTCCAGCCATCGGCGCCCAGTTCGGAGACGGCCACGGCCTCCCACAGGTGGTTGTGGGTCCAGTTGCGGCCCAGGGCCAGGGGGGTGATGCCCTGGTCTTGGAGGGTGGGGCAGATGGCGAGGAAGTCGTCCCAGGTGTCGGGCACTCCCACACCCCACTGTTCGAGGTTGGCGGGGATGTACCACAGCACGTTGGAGCGGTGGATGTTCACCGGGACCGACCAGATGCCCTCGTCGGTGCTCAACAGGTCCAGCAACCCGGACGGGAACTTGGTCATCCAGCCTTCCTCTTCAAACAGGAAGGTCAGGTCCTCCATACGGTCACCGACCACCCAGGTGCCGATCAACTCTTGACCGGCGTGAACCTGGAACGAGTCGGGCGGGTCGCCGCCCAGCATGCGGGTCTTGAGCACGGCCTTGGCCTCGGTGCCAGAGCCGCCAGCCACCGTGGCGTTGATCACCTCGACGTCGGGGTACATCTCGCCATACAGCTTGAGCAACGCTTCTAGCGCTGGGCCTTCGTCACCGGCCCACCACGAGTAGATCTCCAGCTCGCCGCCACTGGGTGGGGCAGCGGTAGGCTGAGGCGCTTCGGTGGGCTCTGGTGCCTCGGTCGGTTCGGGCTTGGGTGTGTTGGTGGCCTCTTCCTCGCCGCCACAGGCTACCAACGTGGCTACGAGCAGGACCGTGAGACAAAACAAAATGCGCTTCTTCATTTGCATTCTCCTTTACTACTTTTCGAATTTGATTTTGTGCTCAAATTTACATATTTGCAGTATGCGGTTCAATATCACCTCCTTTGCAGAAATTGTTGTAATCAAATTTGATAGCGCCCATGTTTTTTAGCGGTTTCGATCAGTGCGTCTATGTTTTCGTCTGGGGTCGTGGCCGGCAGCGCACAGCCAGGCCCCAGGATAAATCCACTGCCTGGGGCCAGAACCTCTAGTGCCTCAAGACACTTTTCAGTGACCAACTTGGGTGTCCCGTTTGCTATGACCGCACTGGGGTCAATCGGTCCTAACAAGGCAGCCCTGCCACGAGCGGCATCTTTGCAGGCTCGCATGTCAGCTTTTTGGTCAATTTCGATAATCGTCGCGCCGGTGCTGACCATATCTTTGATAATCGGCGTGGCGTTGCCGCAAATGTGGTAGGACAGCCTGATACCTTTAGCTTTTAGGTCTGCAACGAGTTGTTTTACGTAGGGATAGGCGTATTTGCGATAATATTGGGGAGAGATCAGATCCGGCCCGGACGGAGACTCTCCAATGGATGTACAATGCGCCCCCTGTTCCATCTGAGCCAATGCGTAACGCAACGTCACACGGCGACAAAAATCGAGCAGCTTGTGAATCTGCTCCGGCTTTGCCCCCAGCGCCAGGTCCATCAAAAAGTTGCTCATCCCCCGTATTTCACACGCCAGGCTGAACGGCCCCTGGTCTGCACGCCCTACGATGAAAGCCTGGTCGCCAATCTCCTCAACGACAATACGCGTCGCCTTCAAAAGCTCGCTTAAGAGAGGATGTTTATAAGGGTCGGGCACTTTAAGATCATCCACCTCGTCCAGGCTCTTGATGGCTGGCTCCCTTGCCACCGGGGCCGAGTCCGACTGATACTGCACCTGCACACCACACGCCTCGGCCAGCGCAGCGGTCCCGTTCTCGACCAGCAGCACGTCATGCCCAAAGCGTCGCCAGGCCATGATCTGGCCCTCGGCCATAGCTTCACCATCTCGGAAAAAATCGGCAAAAGACTCGACGCCCATCATCCGCGCAGTGACCATGAAATTATGCAGATCAACGGGGACGCGATCTGGCGGTTTGTGTTCAAGTGTTCGTAACGTACGCTCAATGGAGTTCATCTCTTCAGTCACCTTGGCGGTTGCATCATCTTCTCGATAGGTGTAAGAATCTATCCGTGACGGACTTTCATGAATGAGAGTGATAGGATAGCCGCTCTACGCCACTGGGATTAGACAGAATGGCTTCGATGACCAGTGCCGCAGCACCCATCACGCTGGCATCAGGACCAAAGGCGGATAAAAGAATCTGCACCTGTTGGCGTATCTCAGGCAGGGCGGTCTTTTCGACAGCTTCTTTGATGGCCGGCAACAAGTACTTTCCGGCTGCGCTTAACGTGCCTCCAAGGACGACCATTTCAGGGTTAAAGATGTTAACCAGGTTGGCTATTCCCAGCCCCATCGCCGAACCAGCCTCGGTCAAGGCCTCCACGGCTTCGGCGTCATTTTTCTCTGCTGCCTGCAGGATGATGGGCACCGTTAGTGGGGAGTGCTGTTCGGCCATGAGTTGCGGGATCAAGCTGTTGCGCCTCACCGCCAACCTGGCGCGGACCCGTTCGATGATGGAATACTGGTTAGTATAGGTTTCCCAACACCCCCGATTGCCACAGCGGCAGGGGGCAGGGTTTGGCTCCAGCATAAGGTTGGTGTGTCCAATCTCCCCTGCAAAGCCACCCGTGCCCCGGTAGAGCTCTCCTTTGAGAAACAACCCACCGCCGACCCCCACGCCGGCAAAGATGAAGATAAAGTCCTGAGCCTGCTGAGCGACGCCGAAAAGGTGCTCGGCCACCGCGCCGGCGTTGGCGTCGTTATCGACAAACACCGGCAGACCGGCGTGTTCGTGAAAGATCTGACGAAAAGGGACATTCCGCCACTGCAAATTGGGCGAGAAGATCAAGACTCCCTCTTTAACGTTGACCGTGCCGGGAGTGGCAAGCCCCAGACCCAGCAATCGTGCCCCACACGACTGGTTGGCGGCCAGGGCCTTGTCCACCAGGCGCAGGGTCTGGTTGATGATGGCGTCCTGACTTTCGGCGGGATCGGTCTCTTGCAGGTGCCGCCAACGAACTTGTCCCACAAAATCTGTCAAGACCGCCGAGATAAAGTCAACGCCCAAAGCGAGGCCGATGACACACCCGGCCTGGGGAGCCAGATCTAAGAGCGTGGCAGGGCGTCCACTCCCCGACGTATCCTGACCGACTTGGTGGACCAAGCCCCGATCGAGGAGTTCCTCTACCAGGCTCGAAACGGTGGTCTTGTTAAGGCCGATCAGATTGGCCAACTGGGCCCGCGACAGAGGTGTGTTTTCCTGCAAGTAACTTAGAACCGTCGAGAGGTTGATCTCCCTGACGAGCGTCTGGTCACCGGTCCGGTAGCGGCGGCGCATTTTCACCTCTGCGGTTTGTTGCGATGTCAAACTAATAAAGGGCATAAACTGGGTCTTATGAGGGTTTCTGAGCACGGTGTGCTTTGAACCACCCTCTTTCCTTATTAGTTGGTTGGGGCAACCAACTAATAAAATTATACAGCAGAATTTTCATTTGTCAAGGGATTTGGGGTTGCATTGAGCGGTTTTTTACGCTTTATTTGTTGACATGGTGGATTTTTGGGGGGCATCCAGGGCGTGCCCTCATCCGTCAGGTCCTATTCTCTAGAGGACAGCAGCGCCGATTTTCATTGTTGGGGCACACTTGTAACCGTTGCCGTCACCTGCTGATCGTCCCTGCCCTGTCGACGCGGAGCCACTCGCCGGTTTTGAGCGTGTGGAAATCCTCCGGCGTTAGAGCGATGATGGGAACGGGCTGACCGTACAGCTCGTCGGCGACGATGGAGGCGAGGGCGAAGAACGTGTCCACACCCGTGGTAAGGATGGCAACTGGGGCGGTCCCGGCCTTGACGGCCTCCAGCAGCACAGCGGTGGTGGTAGAGGACCCCCGCGTGAACGGCACGGCCAGCACACGGCCGGCCGCGTTGGCGCCTGAAAGCGGATGGCGACGGTCGATTATCTTGCCGCTGTGAAAGTCATAGCCACCCCAGAAAGAAAGGGGTTCGTTGCTCACCAATGCCGCTCCTTCGGCCTCGCCCGGGACGATCGGCCGGCCTTGAATCACGACTCCCATAGCGACGTCTCCCTTAGCACCCGCCCCGCCACGGCTGAACGCACACAGTCCACCAGGCTCCCGAACGCGACGCGCGTGTTTAACATCCCCGGCGCATAGTAGGCGCACTTGGCCGAATTGGTCATCAGGGTTTCGATCTCTGGAGGCAGCATCGGCGAGGCCAGGACGCAGGTATCCACCGTGACCTGTCCGCCGAAGGCCTTGAGGGGCGCCAGGGCGCCCGCTTGCTCGGCGAGCCGGGTCATCGCGCGGCTGGAGGTGACGAGGAACTTGACGCGGAGGTGGGCGTGCTTGCCCTCCAGTAGCGGGGCGAGTTGCTGGAACTCGGCCAGCGAAAAGTGGGGGCAGCCCAGCACCACCATATCCAGAGCCTGGCCATCAGCGGTGGCCTGGCTCCGTTCGCCGGCGGCGCAGACCTGCTCGTTGCAGGCCCAGCCCCGCTCGTCGGTGGCATAGCCTCGCTCGTCGGTGGCATAGCCCCGCTCGTCGGTGGCATAGCCCCGCTCGTCGGTGG
>CBFDAD010000141.1:0-5225 GCA_965602705.1 uncultured bacterium | reverse complement strand
GAAGACAACCGCCTGGTGGGCCTCTTGTTTGCGGGCAGCGATAACAGCACCATCATCAATCGCATTGAAAACGTTTTCTCGGCGCTGGGGGTCAGTTTATAAATCCCTCACGGTTGCCTGTGCTGTTTGCCGCCCTATTCGCGTCAATGTCCCGCTGACGGGCTGCTGCCCCATTATTTCACGCAGGCCGGTACCCGGCTGCGGCCCTGCGTCGACCGATGCTGCCGTGTCGAAGGTTGGCAGCACATTTCACTCTCAGACGAGCGGAGACGGCCAACGTGATCGAACTCGAAGGTCTGCAAAAGGTCATCGACCAGAATTTAGTCATCGATATTGAAACGCTGACCGTGAAAGCCGGAGAAATCGCCGCGCTCGTCGGACCGGTGGGCAGCGGCAAGGATACGTTATTGGCGCTTCTTACCGGCCGGTCCAGGCCGACGGTGGGCACGTTGCGCCTGGCAGGGGTTGACCCGTTCTTGGACCGGGATCAATTCAGCCACCGGGTGGGCGTTCTATTTGCCGAGGATAGTCTCTACAAACGCCAATCGCCGAAAGCCAATCTGCTTTTCCATTGCCAGTTGTACGGCCTGCCAAAATCGCGTGCTGACGAGGTTCTGTCCCAGGTCGGTCTGGTGGACCACGCCCGTGCCAGGCTGGACAAGCTGGCCTCTGGCCTGGCGCGGCGTTTGGCGTTTGGGCGCGCCATTCTGCACGATCCCGTGGCGTTGCTGTTAGTAGAGCCTTTTGCGAGGTGTGACGAAGCATCGATCACTCTGCTGGGGGGCTTGATACGCCAGCGGGCGGAGGACGGGACCGGGGTGCTGATTTTGGCCGACGACGATGCCAACCTCGCCACGGTTTGTGACGCGATCTATCTTTTGAACCAGGGCCGGATTGTTGAAGCGTATAAACCGCAGGAAGAACGTCGCGCTGAATTCCCGTTCAAGATCCCGGCCCGGCTGGAGGACAAGGTGGCCCTGGTGAATCCAGGTGACATCTTGTACGCGGTTGCGGAGGAGAGCCGCGCGTTCCTGCACACCCCCGATGGGCGGCTGCCGACCCACTTTACCTTGGCCGAGCTGGAGGAACGTCTGGCGCGCAGCGGTTTTTTCCGCGCTCACCGGGGATACCTGGTGAACTTGCAGCACGTGAAAGAGGTGATCCCTTATACCCGCAATAGCTTCAGCTTGAGACTGGACGATGACGCCGGTACAAAGATACCGCTTAGCAAGGCGGCGGCCCGTGAGTTACGCGAGCTTTTAGGGTATTGAGCCCGTTCCATTTGACCCCTTTATTACGCCATTCAGCGCCATTCAGCGCCGTTTGGCGTTTTTTTGTTGCGGAATGGTTTTGCGTTTGATATGATGGTATCAAGGATTGGTTCTTGGGATCGATACTGAGAGCGTTTGTGGGAGTATAATAATGGATGCGATACAGGTTCAAAACTTGACCCGCGCCTACGGGGACTTGTACGCCGTGGATGATATCAGCTTTGCCGTCAAAGCCGGTGAGATTTTCGGCTTTCTGGGCCCCAACGGAGCGGGCAAGACCACCACCATCCGAGTGCTCACCGGCCAGTTGCGGCCCACGTCGGGACAAGCGACGGTGGTTGGTTGCGACGTGGTCGAGGACCGCCAGTTGCTGAAACCGCAGATTGGGGTGGTGTTTGAGTACCAGAACATCTACGAACGTTTATCGGCTCGGGACAATCTGGTCTTTGCAGCGCGACTGTATGGCGTCGAGAAAGCCCGCGTCGAGCAGGTGTTGATCCAGGTCGGCCTGGAGGGCCGCGCTCGCGAGAGGACGAAAAAATACTCGAATGGTATGAAACAGCGCCTGTTGGTGGCCCGGGCGTTGCTCCACGAACCGCGAGTGCTCTTTCTCGATGAGCCGACCCGCGGCCTGGACCCCGGCGTCGCCCGCGACATTCGCGCCATCGTCGCCGAACTTGCCCAAGCGGGGGTGACGGTCTTTTTGACCACCCACTATATGGAAGAGGCGGATAGGCTCTGCGACCGCGTGGCCATCATTGATTACGGCCGCATCGTTGCCCTGGATCCCCCCGCGCGCCTCAAGGCGGCGTCCCGTCGCCCAGATGCTACCCTGGAGGACGTTTTCCTTGAGCTTACCGGAAGGAGCTTGTATCGATGAAAGGCCAGCGGGGAGAGTTCAGTGAGAGCCTGCGCATCGTATGGGCGATCACGGCCAAAGATATCCTTGATGCGATCAAGAACAAGAACACTTTATCCAACATCGTTATCGTGTTCTTGCTGATGGCATTCTATCAAATGCTCCCTGCTTGGACGCACGGGAGCGAACCTCCCAACCTGCTGGTTTACGATGCGGGCCACTCGTCCCTGCTGGCAGCCTTGGAAGACAGTTCCAACGTCGACCTGTACCAGTATCGCTCCCAACAAGTGATGGAAGAAAAGCTAAGCGCAGGGGATACAATAGAGCTGGGTTTGGTCATCCCGGCCGATTTCGACCAAGTCCTGGCATCCGGTGAACAACCTGAACTGGAGGGTTACGTGATTCATTGGGCCAGCGAAGCGGACGCCAGCGAACTAAAATTGAACGTCGAACGCGAGATCGCCGGGCTGATGGGGCAACCGGTGCGCATCAAGATAAGCCAAGAGCGCGTGTATCCCCAGCCGGAATCGTATGGACGCCCTTTTCTGACCGCTGTAAGCTTGCTCTTGGCGCTGACGATGATCGGGATAAGCGTCGCGCCGCACCTGATGATCGACGAAAAGCAGACCAAGACCATAGATGTCCTGCGGGTCTCGCCGGCAAAAAGCGTCCACGTGGTGATAGCAAAGGCTTTGACCGGTTTATTCTATTGCCTGACGGCCGTCGTCGTGGTGTTTGCGTTCAACACGGCGCTGATCACGCACTGGGGATTGGCCATCCTGACGGCGGCCGTTGGGTCGTTGTTCACCGTGGCGCTGGGTTTGTTGCTGGGCACCCTCTTTGAAGTCAAGCAGCAGTTGAGCCTGTGGGGATTCCTGCTGATATCGGTTTTGCTGATGCCGGTGTTTCTGTCCATCATCGTAAAGGCGTTACCGTTACCCGAAATCGTCGTCACCATTATCGCCTGGGTACCGACGGTGGCCCTGTCGCGAGTGTTCCAGGTTTCCTGTTCTGGCAGTGCCCCCTGGGGGGAGTTTGGACCGTCCCTGGCACTGGTGGTGGGATGCACCGTGCTGGTGCTGGGAGCTGTGGTGTGGGTCGTGCGCCGCGCGGAGCGATGAAGGATTGGGGATTGGATATTGGGTACTAGAGATTGGATATTGGGGAGGAGGGAGGATGAACACGGCTAGAGGAAAGAGCGTTGAAGGCCTGCGCGTCATCTGGGCAGTTGCCGCCAAGGACGTCGTCGATGCGCTGAAAAACAAGACGACCATATCCGTGATCATCGGCATGTTTTTGATGATGCTGTCGGCTCAAGCGTTTCCCTTTATCATGAAACTGGCTGCCATTCCCAGGATGATCGTTTACGATGCCGGCAGTTCCCGCCTAATCGCCGAACTAGAGGACGATGGGCAATACCGGCTGGTCAAGGTCGATTCCAAGCTGGAGCTGGAGGAAATCCTGGCTGACATGAACGCCGAGGTGCTGGGTCTGGTCATACCGTCCGGCTTTGACCAGGCTCTGGCGTCCGGGGGACCAGCGGAACTGGAAGGTTACGTGGTTTGGTCCAGCCGTTCGGCCGCCAGCGAGTTGAAGTCGAATCTGGAAGCGCATCTCGAGGGAGTGCTGGGCCAGCCGGTGCGCGTTAGCGTCGAAGGAAACGTCGTTTATCCCTCACCCGAGGGGTCGGATCACCTGGTCATGGTGGCCAGTGTTTTGGTCGTAGCCCTGGGGGTTGTCGGGAGTCTAATGGTGCCCTACTTGATGTTTGAGGAAAAGCAGACGCACACAATGGAGGTGCTGCTGGTCTCTCCGGCGACGGCGGGCCAAATCGTGGCCGGGAAAGCCCTGACCGGCTTGTTCTATTGCCTGACGGCTGTTGCGGTGGCTTTTGCCTTCAACTATAATGCGTTTACCCATTGGGGAATCGCCGTCTTGGCGGCCATATGTGGGGCGCTATTTGCCATCGCGGTGGGCCTGTTGCTGGGAAGTTTATTCGAAACGGCGCAGCAGATGAGTCTGTGGGTGAGCATCCCATTGGTGATTCTCTTCGTGCCGGTGATGTTGAAAACGATGGAGCTATCTCTGCCGGCGGCGCTCACCTCGTTCCTGTCCTGGCTGCCGACGGCGGCGCTGGCCGACGTTTTTCTACTGTCGTTTTCGGGTAACGCGACGCTGGCGCGGGCTTTGCCGGGGCTGGCGCTCGTGCTGGCCTGGGCTGTGCCGGTCTATGCGGCGGAGGTATGGATCGTGCGCCGGTCAGATCGGTAGGTGCGAGCAAACCTTCCCGAAAGCTCCAGAGATGCGCTAACTGCCGTGACCGGTGCTTTTCGGGCAAATCTTTGGCCGCTCCATTGTGCTCGGAAGCTTTCGGGAAGGTTCTGTGAAGGAGGACTCTGATGCAGGAAAAGTGGGAATATCTCACCCAGTTCGTCTGGGCCAGTATCGATAACCAGGGCGCCCAAGAGTATATGCAGCGGACCTGGCCCAACCAGCAACCGGCCAAGTACGCGCCTGAAACCATGATCCCCAAGCTCAACTCCTTAGGGGCACAGGGATGGGAACTGGTCCACATGGAACCCATAGGCGGGGTGGGCAAGAATCGCGACGTCGGTTTTGTCGCCGGCGAGGCGATGCCCCGGTGGAGCAATGCTTATTTTTGCGTCTTTAAGCGGCGCAAATCTTAGCCTCATGCACCCTTCCCGAAAGCTAGGATTTGATGGCTGGCCAAGTCGGAGCCGGTTGCAGGACTCTAACCTGGGAAAAATTATTCTCTCTAAGCTTTCGGGAAGGTAAATTATCCTGCCGTGTTGTTTGCCACATTTGGATTGTAAACGTTGCCATCTTGGCCCAAACGTACGGACAAATGATCAGGAGGAGCGATGAGCGGTAACCGACGCAAGGTAGCGGTGGCTGTGCTCTTCCTTTGCGTGGGGGCGTTGCTCGTCGTCCTCGCCGCAAAGGGCAGCGCCACTGACGTACGGGACCCAGGGCCGCTGGAAGGAGAGCCGACGCCTGACTCGTGCATTGGCTGGTGGTGCACTTTGAGCGGGGTCGTCTACGCCGATACGGCGGGGCCGGGCCACGAGTTGGAG
>CBFDAD010000140.1:0-5250 GCA_965602705.1 uncultured bacterium | reverse complement strand
AACACCCTGCTCAAGCAGCACATACCGATGATCCCGGTTGCACACGGTGGTTCGGCCGTGGCTTACCAGGCTGACGTCGAAGGCGGGCACGCCAGCCCCTTGGGCAACGAGTACTTTGCGGTGGTGGATCCCGGTGGCCGCGACACCTTTGTGTGGATGCAGAACGCCGAGCCAATCGGTCTGTACTGCGCCGACGAGACGGACGGCGAGTCGCTGCGGGCCTGCGAGCAGACGAACGAGTCGCTGCTGGCCTACGAGGTCGGCGGCACCGCCGTCGGGCCGTCGCTGGCCGAGAGCTACGAGGCCAACGATGACCTGACCGTGTGGACCTTCTACCTGCGCCCAGGTGTCAAGTTCCACGACGGCAGTGACCTGGACGCCATCGACGTGATCCTGTCCTACGCCTTGCAGTGGGATGCGGAGCACCCGCTCCACGTGGGTCGCGATGGCTCCTTCACCTACTGGCCTGGTCTGTTTGGCCCGTTCCTCAACGCGCCTGAATAGTTGGGGATAGAGACCTGTTTTCTGTCCTGTGGCGGACCCGAGGAGTTGCATACGTGAACACACCGACAGCGGTCAGAAGCGGGTCTCAGGCCTCTGTGTTTCAACACTGAACGCAAAGGATGGGGTGGCGCTTTATGCGGCGCTCCATCCTTTGCACGCCTTGCTTAGAAAGGCTTTGTGAGCTCGGCCGAGCGAGCAGAGCACACGTTCAATTTTCCTATACCTCTAGAGAGACGCGTAAAAACTATGACAGGTTACCTCGTTCGACGGCTTTTACTGGCGATCCCGGTACTCTTGGGCATCGTGTTTATCGTCTTTTCCCTGGTGCGCATGATCCCGGGTGACCCTTGCCGGGCCGCACTAGGCGAGCGCGCCACCGACGAAATCTGTGACGCGTACATCAAACGGCGCGGGCTCGACCAACCTATCCCGGTCCAGTTTGTCAGGTACCTGGGAGAACTGGTCCGGTTTGACCTGGGAGACTCGTTCCGGCAGGGGCGTCCGGTTACCGAGATGTTGATCGAAAAGCTACCGGTGACGATCGAGTTGAGTTTAACGGCATTGTTCTTCGCGGTCGTCGTGGGCATGCCGCTGGGCATCATCTCCGCCTACTGGCATAACTCGACGGCCGACGTGGGCACGATGATTGTTGCGAACGTCGGCGTGTCTATGCCGGTCTTTTGGCTGGGGTTGATGTTGCAGTACGTCTTTGCGGTGCTGCTAAAGGACACGGCGCTGCAACTACCTCCCTCTGGTCGGCTGGCGGCCGGTGTGACCATCGCGCCGTTGTACGAAACCTGGGGCTGGAACGCGAGCGGATTTGCTAAAACCGCCCTGGACTTTCTCTCCAATATGCACCTTTTCAACGCGCTGATCACCACCAACTGGGAGGTGCTGGGCGATGCCTTGAAACATATGATCCTGCCTGCCATAGCGCTGGGCACGATCCCCATGTCGATCATCGCCCGCATGACGCGCTCGAGCCTGTTGGATGTGATGGGGCTGGAATTTATTCGCACGGCCCGGGCCAAGGGATTGGGTGAACAAGCCGTCATTTTGCGACACGGTCTGCGCAATGCCATGCTGCCCGTGGTGACAGTCATCGGCTTGCAGTTTGGCATCTTGCTGGCTGGCGCGGTGTTGACCGAAACGATTTTCAGTTTGTCGGGCATCGGCCGCACGCTGTACGACGCCATCACCGGCCGCGACTACCGGGTCGTGGAAGGTTTTACGTTGGTGATCGCCCTGCTATTCGTCGCCATTAATCTTCTGGTCGACATATCTTATTCTTATCTGGATCCGCGCGTGCGCCTGGAGTAGCAAGATCGGACGAGAGTTATGCAAACGACATCGACTGTAGATGAACTAGTAACCCTTGACGAGGTGATTCAGCAACCTCCTAGCAGCCTGTGGCGTGATGCGTTGCGCCACCTGTTCCACAAACGTTCGGCCATCCTGGGTATGGTGATCCTGGGCATCATATTGCTCATCGCGATCTTGCATCCGCTGTTGGCCACCCACGATCCTAACGTTCCGATGCTGGATATCCCTGAAGAGGTTGCGCTAGGGGTCAGGAAGCGTTCTCCGCCTTGCATCCACCTGTTGGGCTGTTCAGAGGACAAACCGCAACACATCCTGGGGCTGGATGGCAACGTGCGTGATTTGTACAGCCGCATGCTCTATGGCTCCAAGTGGTCGCTGATCATTGGCTTTACCACGATGGGTTTTGCCATTATCTTAGGTACCGTTCTCGGTGCGGTGGCGGGCTATGCCGGAGGCTGGGCGGACAACGTCATCATGCGTTTGATGGACGTGTTGCTGGCCTTTCCGTCGCTGATCCTGGCGATTGCCATCGTCTCGGTGCTAGGGCCGGGCCTGATCAACGCGTTGCTGGCCATCGGTATCGTGTACATCCCGGTGTATGCGCGCATCATACGCGCCAGCGTGCTTTCGGTCAAAGAGACCGACTATGTGGAGGCCGACCGGGCGCTGGGCGTCGGCTCAGCCCGGCTGCTGTTTCACCGCATCCTGCCTAACGCGTTGACCCCGCTTATCGTGCAGGGGACACTGGGTATCGCCACGGCCATCCTGGACGCAGCCGCGTTGTCGTTCCTAGGTTTGGGCGCGCAGCCGCCCATGCCCGAGTGGGGGTCGATGCTGGGCGCAGAACGCAACCAGGTCTTTAGCGCCCCCCACCTGGTTTTCTTTCCCGGCATCGCGATTATGCTGACGGTGCTCGCCTTCAACCTGCTGGGCGATGGGCTGCGCGACGCACTGGACCCACGATTGAATCGCTAAGGACGAGAGACGAGATGACATCCAACCAAAGCAATGCGGTAAAAAACGAACCGCCCGCTGACGAAAGATTGCTGGACATTCGGGACCTGCGAACTTTTTTTTACACCCTCGACGGCGTGGTCAAAGCCGTGGACGGCGTTGACTTTCACGTATGCCCCGGTGAAGTGGTCGGACTGGTGGGCGAGTCGGGCTGCGGCAAGAGCGTGACGAGTCTTTCGGCCATGCGGCTCGTCGCTTACCCCGGCAAGATCGAATCGGGAGAAATCATATTTGACGGCACCAACTTGTTGGAATTGCCGGCCAAAGAGATGACCAAAATCCGGGGCAGGCGCATGTCGATGATCTTTCAGCAGCCTACCGCCTGTCTAAATCCGGTTTACAACACCGAGTACCAACTCGTCGAAGTTTACCGGATCCATCAGAACCTCAAACGCAAGGTCGGACGGGAGCGAGCGCTGGAACTTTTGCGCCAGGTGGGCATCCCCGACCCAGAGCGTCGCTTGAAGGCGTTTCCGCACGAGCTATCAGGCGGGATGGCACAGCGCGTGATGATTGCGATGGCCCTGGCCTGCAATCCTGACCTGCTCATCGCTGACGAGCCGACGACCGCCCTGGACGTGACCATCCAGGCCCAGATCCTGGACCTGATGCGAGACATCCAGGCCCAGTTAGGCTCGGCCATCGTCTTGATCACGCATGACCTGGGGGTGGTGGCGGAGATGGCTTCGCGGGTGGCGGTGATGTACGCCGGACAAATCGTCGAAGAGACGGACATTCGCACCTTGTTCAACGACCCCAAGCATCCGTATACGGTGGGGTTGATTGGGTCGATCCCCGTGCTGGGCGAGATACAGGATGAACTGGTCACCATTCCTGGCAACGTCCCCAACTTGATCAACCTGCCGCCGGGGTGCCGCTTTGCCCCTCGCTGCCGCGCGCGGGTCGAAAATAACCTGGAGATTTGTTTGCAGGAGATTCCGGAACTCAAGCCCATAGCGCCCGGTCACGCCGTACGTTGCTGGCTATATTAAGCTCTCCTTGTGGGCGGAAACCCATGACGGCACATATCAAATTCGATTGGACGACGCAGGAGTCAGAGAGAACAGTGGAAAACCTCATAGAAGTCACTAACCTGGTCAAGTACTTTCCGGTGCGAGGCGGGTTGCTGCAGCGGATACAGGGTTGGGTCAAGGCCGTCGATGGCGTTGACTTTACCATCCGCAAGGGTGAGACGCTGGGTCTGGTGGGCGAGTCGGGCTGCGGCAAGACCACCGTCGGTCGTACGCTGCTGCGGTTGATTGAACCAACTGACGGCCAGGTATTGTTCGAGGGGCGCGACATGATGGGTGTAGGGCAAAAGGAACTCAAGCCTTTGCGCCGCGAGATGCAGCTCATCTTTCAGGATCCGTTTTCCTCCCTCGATCCCCGTTCTCAAATCGGGGACAGCGTGGGCGAGGCTTTGTACGTACACGGGCTGCGTGACAAGAACGAGCGCCGGCGTCGCGTCTTGGAGATGTTGGAACGGGTTGGCTTGTCGGAAGACCACATGCGCCGTTATCCCCACGAGTTCTCGGGTGGGCAACGCCAGCGCATTGGCATTGCCCGCGCGCTGATCCTGAATCCCAAGTTCATCGTCTGCGATGAGCCGGTGTCAGCGTTGGACGTGTCCATCCAGGCGCAGGTCTTGAATCTGCTACGACAGCTCCAGCGTGACTTGGGGCTCACTTATCTGTTCATCGCGCATAACATGAGCGTCGTCGAGCACATCAGCGACCGGGTGGCGGTGATGTACCTGGGCAAGATCGTCGAAATCTCTGACCGCCACACACTGTACGACAACCCGCTGCATCCCTACACCCAGGCCCTGCTCTCCGCTATTCCCATTCCAGACCCGGACCGCAAGCGGGAACGCACCATACTTGAAGGAGACGTGCCCAGTCCTTTGAACCCACCCAGCGGCTGTCGTTTCCACCCGCGTTGTCCCATCGCCCACGAGAATTGTGCGGTGGACGAGCCACAACTGCGCGAACTGCGACCCGACCATCCGGTGTCCTGCCACTATGCTGAGCAGTTTTTGAGATAGCCTGCTATACAAGTGCGGCAAGTCACTGTCACTCGTCTACACTGCCTACAACGTGACCTGCGACCGGCAGCGCAAGTAACCCGCAGGGTAAGCGGGTGCCGAACGTAGTGCCACCTGTCTCCCATCGAGCGCGACGCGGTGTCGGGGCCAAGGGGGTTGATCTAAGCCAAGCTTCAAGTTAACCAGGAGGTAGCGATCTTGAATACACTGACCCAAACTCATCCAAAGGCGGTGAGAAGGATGCTGCTTCTCGTCGCCCTCACCGCAGGCCTGAGCCTGTTCTATGGTATCCAATACTACCTTGGCGGTCCGTTGCGATTGACGGTGACCAGTGAGGTGTACGACCTGGCGCTCAGCCCCGACGG
>CBFDAD010000139.1:0-5258 GCA_965602705.1 uncultured bacterium | reverse complement strand
CGTAGCTCAATGGATAGAGCGCCGGACTTCGAATCCGTAGGTTGCGCGTTCGAGTCGCGCCGAGGGCGCCAAAAGTTCGTAGCGGCGCTTGTGTCAAATCGCAAGCGTCGTTTCTTCTATTACCGGCCGCCTTACTCAGCCTCTTGCGCGTCCAGATTGGCTTTGCACCTCTCAATAAAGCCAGAGAGCTCTTGTACTGCGCGATCGAGGTCTTCTTCCTGGACCATTACGTGATCGCGGGTAAAGGCAGAAGTAGAGTAAATGCCGATGCCAGCCTCGGCCAATACGCTGCTAAAGGTAGCGATAAAGCCCACCAACCCCAAATCGGTGGGAATGTCAAAAGTGATGAGACGGTAACCGCGCGCCTCGCCACGGGCGTCGACCTCATCACGCACCTGGTACCAGGAATCCCAGGGCAACAAGAGCGTGACCTCGTCCTTGTCTACCACAGCGGAGGAAAACGGTACGCCCAGGCGAGATATAAGAAAAAGCGCGCTCGTCACTTGGTCCAGCGCAAAGCTGACAATGACGTACTCGGTGTTGTCTACGTGGAGTTTGGTCTGAGCAAAGACATGACTGAGCCCCAAAGGCAATTCATCGGGCATCAAGACACCCCCTTTCGTGACCATACCACCTATACAAACTGCCGGAGTAAAAGATCGGTGCCGGTCAAAAGTAGACTTGACCCTCACTCACAGGAGCCGGGATAAGGAACATACAATTCCAGGTGATCCATCGCGTCACCCGAGGAAACCCACACACTGCCGTAAAAGTCACGACAGATTCCCCATTCAAACTCCATCACGTCCCCTGGCAGCAGGTTTTCCAGCGTGTCCCGGTACCAGACGTACTGACCGGTGCCGCCAGTGGCCCAGAATTGCAGCTTTCCCCGCCACAGGTATTGGGGACGGTCGTCTTGCCAGTCGATCAGCCGCCAATCCACGATGCGCACCGGTTCCGAGGCTGCGGGTGTCGGCGTTACGCGCAGGCGCGCCTCCAACTTGACCGCCAACGGCTCGCCGATAGACTCCCCGTCAGCCGTCTGGAGTTGAAAGTACCCTTCGTACTTGCCCGGCTTGCTGGGCACCCGTAAAGGAATCGACAGTTCGGTATCCGCACCTGGTGGGAGCGCACCTACCTCGAAAGGCTCATCCAGGCCAAAGTCCTGGTCATCGACAGCTACGAGAACCGTGTCTTCCGGCCAGGGACAATCACCGTCATTGCGCAACCGCCAAGTCTTGTTAAGGCGCGCATTCACCGCGCCCCACCAATTGGTGTTAGAGTAGTTGACATCCTCCACCAGCGTCATCAAGAGGCACGTGCCAGGCATAGGCGACACAGACGGATTCTCTGCCGAAGCCGACGTCGGCGCTCGTGACGGCGTCAGCGTGACGGCTAGTGTGGCTTCCAATGTAGCCAGACGAACAGCCAGGGCCGTCCCGGTGACATCAGGTGTGTCTGCAGGCAACGCAGAGCCGATGAATCCACCAGAGTACAGCGCCAGAAATGCGACTAAAGTAATGATCGCAACGGCACCAAATCGCAACACGAGTGTGCGTCGCGCTGACGGTTTCGATCGAGACGTCTCCGCCGGCGCTGAGCGTGCGGCTTGTCCCTTGTCCCTGGCCATTAGGGATCGTTTGAAAATTCCAGTGGGCGCGGTGCTTTCTATCTTGTAGACCACCCCTTGTAGATCATCCACCAGTTCCTGAGCCGTCTGGTAGCGGTTTTCGGGATCCTTGGCCAAGGCCCGCAAGATTATCCGCTCCAGATCTAGCGGAATATCAGCACAGAGCTTGTGGGGCGGAAGGGGCGGCTCCGAGATGTGTTTAAATATCAGCCGGCCGGGCGTCTCGGCGTTAAAAGGTAATTCACCAGTGACCATTTGATATAGGACAACACCCAAGGAATAAATGTCGCTGCGCTTGTCTGGCTTATCGTCGGTCCATTGCTCTGGGGCCATATAGGCGGGCGTGCCAGCCACAGCGCCACTAGCGGTGAGGTCGCTGGAGTCACTGAGAATCTTGGCCACGCCAAAATCGGTCAGAACCACACTGCCATCGCCACGGAACATAATATTAGCTGGCTTGATGTCGCGATGAAGCATGCCTTGCTCGTGAGCATACTGCAGCGCCTCACCCACGGCAACGACGATATGCAGTACTTCGGAAAGGGGCATGTGCTCTCCGCACTGGCACAGGTGCGTGAGACGTTGGCTCAACGTCTCGCCTTCGACGTACTCCATCACCATAAAATAGAGCCCGTCAACCACGTCCAGGTCAAAGACCTGGACGATGTTAGGATGGCGCAAAGCAGCGATAGCGCGCGCTTCGCGCCGGAACCGTTCCAACATCTCGGGGCTGCGGACCAGCGCCCGGTTCAACACCTTGAGGGCGACGACCCGGTTCAACTCGGGATGCAGGGCTTTGTAAACGTCGGCCATACCGCCGCGATCAATGTGTCCGATGATTTTGTATTTGCCAATGGTCTCGCCGAGCACGTTTATCTCCATGATAAAAGATGATCTACCTGAATTATATACGGGAGAGGGGTTAAGGGCAATAGTCCAAAGGTCACTTTAACAAATTTTTTACCATCTGCATACTTTTTCACACAACGGATCAGTGAACAAACGCTCCATGTCTGCTGGAGACAAACGCCCCGTGTTGCGGAAAAGTAACGGGCGCGGGTGGTCATAGACGGTAAAGCTCTCGTCGGCCCGACCCAAATGTAGTGTCAGAGGCGCGGGCTGTTGTCGTTCAGGCGACAAGGGAGAGGGCAAGCCCGCGGCCTCAAAGGGATCGGCGACCAACGCCAGGGGTCCCAACTGGGGCTGGCGCTCGATGCCGGTCAACGGGACGAGATCGTAACCCATTTGTCCCTCAAAGAGGCGCTCATAGTAACAACGCGTCAGCGGGTAGCGTTCGGACCAACGGGCAGTGCTGCCGTAGAGCCGGTTGCTGGCAATCACCAGGTAATCGCTGGCAGCTAACTGCTCTAGCAAAAGGTGCAACTTTTCCGGCGTGTCAGGAGCATACATATCAAGCGCTAATTGATGGAACTCGCCGGGCCATCGCGCGCGCCCTGCCTGATCCAGACGCAACGGCAGTTGGTGATCCCACTCTTCATAAGCGATGGTAGCGCCAGGGGGAACGTGCGCATAAATCCAGCGCGACAGCCTGAGCCACGGGTGCTCACCGCGGTAGACGCCGAGGAAAGCGAGGGCGTAGAGGGACGTAGGCAACACGACCAAGACAGTGAACGCGATGCCAAACGCCCTCCCCGAACCAGCGACGGCTGGCAACCGCCACTTGCCTGCCTGACGCTTTCCGTTCCCCGCATCACGGCTGCGCCAGACGCAGACTAGCATCGCAGCGCCAAAAATCGCCAACACCGGCGACACGGGCAACATATAGCGCATGAATTTGACGTACAGGCTACCGGTCAAGCCCAGGTAAATCAGCGCCCAGGCCAACGGAACCCACTCCCCAACGCGAGATGGGCGACGCCAGACCTGGATCAGCGCATATACCAACCCGCCAAAGGCAACCAGGCCCAGGGGTAACCCCATTCCCCAACGCAGTTGCTGCTCGATAGCATAAATGACGGGTAACGTACCGTGATATTGACGGGTAAAGGGAAACGCCTCGTCACCCTGCAGCATCGCACCCTGGGACCTCAGGTTTTCCACAAATTGATCCAGTTGTAGCAGCGAGAAGGGATTGGTAAGAACAAAAGCGAGCACAGCAGCCAGCGCGCTGAGCGCGAACAGGCTCGCCGGACGACGCAAGCGACGCCACTTTGCCCCCGACAGCCAGCGCTCCCAGCGCAATGCGTGGGCCATCACCAATGGTACCACGAGTAGGATGGCGCTGAACTTGCAGCCGACCGCCAATCCGAGACAAATAGCGGCCGCTATCGCGTCACGCCGCCGCCGGTATCTTGTGAAACGCACGGCAAACAGCAATGTAGCGACAACGAAACAGGTCAGCGCTGTGTCAAAAGCAGCAAAGTGGGCCAACTGGATATGCATCACCGTGAGCGCGACAAAAGCCGCCGCCAGCAAGCCAGCGGCCGCGTCATAAAGCAAACGACCCAGAGCAAAGGTCAACAAGATAGTGACAGTGTCGAACAAGGCAGATAGCACGCGCCCAACCAATGCCAACCGCGGTTCATCGACATCACCACCAGCGGCGAACGCCATCAGGTAGAGAGGCAAGTGACCGTAGCTGAAAGGGCGCACACGGGCCTCTGGCGGCCGGCCGTCCGGCGGCCACATGTAGGGGCTCAAACCAGTTTGAGAGGGATCAAAGGCAACGTTCAGCCTGTCCGGCAGGCGTAAACTGGAAGCGATCCAGGTGATATGACGCTCGTCGGGGTGAACGCCGTATCCCCGATCCCAGTTCAGGCCGTACAAGCGCAACGCCAGCCCACCCAGCAAAATGACAAGCATGAGCAGCAACACGCGCTGCTGTGGGCCGCCGTCCGGGTTAACCTTGATGTCTCCTTTGTCAAACACTTGGACATTCTATCGCAGTACTTTATATCCGTCAAAGTACTTGGCGTCGTCGCCCACTTTTTTTCAAGAGACTTGAGCGCCTTCACCGTGCCTGAGTACACGCTCGTCAGCCCGTGGGAACTGGCTTTGTACACCTTGCTCGGAGGGCTGGCAGCTCTGTCTGCGGTCACTTTTAGCCGACTGCTCTACCTGTCCCAAGATCGGTGGGATGAATTGCGCTTACCCGAGTATCTTAAACCGATGGCCGGTGGGGTCCTGCTGGGGGTCGTCGGCATACTCACTTTCAAAGTGGACGGGTTCCCGCGTGTGTTCGGCGTGGGCCAAGACAGCGTCAGCGAGGCGCTATTCGGTCAATTGGCGTTAAAAGTGGCATTGCCTCTGCTTCTCATCAAGATGTTTGCGACGGCTCTAACGCTTGGCTCTGGTGGTTCTGGAGGAATCTTTGGACCATCCCTCTTCATGGGTGCGATGCTAGGAGAAGCCTTTGGCCAAATAGCCCAGGGGCTCTTTCCAACCATCACAGCGCCTTCAGGTGCCTACGCGCTGGTAGGAATGGCGGCCTTTTTTGGTGGCGCCACCCACGCGCCGGCAACGGCGATCCTCATCTTGTTCGAAATGACCGCCAATTACAGCATCATTCTGCCGCTCATGCTGGCGACGGTGATGAGCACCCTGATCTCCAGGATCATCAACCCCGAATCCATCTACAGCAAGGCCAAGACATTGACGTCATGCAGGG
>CBFDAD010000138.1:0-5276 GCA_965602705.1 uncultured bacterium | reverse complement strand
CCTTGATTCGATATGGAGTTGACATAAATACGGAAAGGAGAAAGAGTATGAGTAAAAAGTTCAGAATTGGAATCCTGGGGCTACTGGTGATCGGTGCCCTAACGGTCGCTATGACCGGCACTGCCTTTGCCCAGGAGGACACACCCTCCGCGACGCCCGAGACCCACGCCTGGCGTGGCTGGGGGCGCGGCTTTGACCGGGGCTTCGGTGGACAGGTCGGGCTAGCGGCCATCGCCGAGGCGTTAGGTATGACCGTCGATGAGCTGTCCACCCAACTGTGGGGCGGCAAGACCCTGGCTGACCTGGCCGAGGAGGCCGGCGTGGATTTGCAAGACGTCCGCGACGCGGTCGAGGCAGCGCAAGAGGCGGCCACCCGGGACGCCATCGAGCAGGCTGTAGAAGACGGGAACTTGAGCCGCGAGCATGCCGACTGGCTGCTGGAGGGCCTCGATAACGGCTTCTGGGGCGGCCGTGGGTTTGGCGGCTTTGGTGGTCGTGGCGGTTTTCACGGCCGTGGCGGCTGTGGCGCCTTTGGAGGCAACATGGGTTTCGGAGGCATGGGCCGGTTCCCCGGTAGCAACAGCGTCATCACTGGCACGAACGACGCCTAGCCCATCCGTCCCCCTCTTGAGAAAGTGAGCGTAGCCAGTGGCTATGCTCACTTTTCTTACCAAGAGGGTATCGGCCGGAGACCTGGCCCAGTAAACAGAGTCTCGGATTGTGATTTTTCGATGTGACAACAAATGGAGCGGATTTAACGAATTGACAGCGATGAAAACAATAGCTAAACGTGGAATGTTTTTTGTGATGATTTGCACCCTGCTCGTCGTAATGGCATGTAGCCCGTCTGCGCCGTCGCCGGAGGCCGCCACCGTCGTGGCAACCGTAGATACAGATGAAATCGCCCAGGCGGTGCTGGCGGAAGTGGAATCCCAGTTGGGCCAACGGAGCGCAACGGTTCCGGTGGTGGACGCTACCGGCGATGAGAGTTTGGAGGAATCTCTCATCCAGGTGTACCAGCAGACCAACCCGGCGGTGGTTTACATCATCGTATCGTCCAACAGCAGTGGCAGCGGTTTCGTGTACGCTGACGAGGGCTATATCGTCACCAACAACCACGTAGTTGAAGGTACACGCAGTTTTGAAGTGGTTTTCGCCAACGGCGAGCGGCGTCGCGCCGAATTGGTCGGTGCCGACGCCGACAGCGACCTGGCAGTGATTCAGGTGGACGAGTTGCCCGACGGCGTCGAAGCGCTCCCCCTGGCCGAGCCGGAGGATCTTCAGGTCGGCCAGTTTGTCGTCGCCATTGGCAATCCCTTTGGCGAACAAGGTTCGATGTCCATGGGTATCGTCAGCGGCCTTGGCCGCAGCCTGCCTTCGCAGCGGGAACGGCTGTCGGGCAGCACTTACTCGCTGCCCCAGGTCATCCAGACCGACGCGCCCATCAACCCCGGCAACTCGGGCGGACCGCTGCTTAACCTGGAGGGCGAGGTGGTAGGCGTCAACGCCGCCATCGCCAGCGCGACGGGCACGAATTCCGGCGTTGGTTTCTCAATTCCCGTCGCAGCAGTGCGGCAGGTGGTGCCCATGCTCATCGAGAACGGCGCCTACGAGTACCCGTACATGGGCGTGACCTTCGACGCCGAGATCTCCCTGGATGAGCTGGCGGCTTTTGACCTGCCCCGGACCGACGGTGCTTACGTGGTCAACTTGACGCGGGGCGGCCCGGCTGACAACGCGGGTCTCGTAGCAGCGAACCCGAATACCGGGCAGGGGGGCGACCTCATCGTCGCTATTGACGACACATCCATCGGCAACTTTTCCGACTTGAACAGCTACCTGGTGTTTCACACGACCGTTGGTCAGACGATTGAGCTAACCGTCTTGCGCGACGGCGACACCGTGGTGTTGCCGCTGACGTTGGGCGCTCGTCCGTGAGAGCGGTGAACCGACCTGAAAAGAGCGCAAACAACTTTTTCTTCTCCAGGGCGTGGTTGTCGGCAACGTGGTGATGCTGATAACCACACCTGGCCCGGGGCGGCAGGACCACGAAGTGAAATCTGAAATCGAATTTGTCGCCATTGTCCAATGATGTTATAGTGTGATTTTATACGAGCACGAGGTGTTGGTGACGAAAACGATTCTGGTGGTAGACGATGAAAAACGGTTGCGGGAATTGGTGCAAGCGTATCTAGCGGGGGAGGGATTCCGGGTGGTGACGGCCCCCAACGGCCAAGAGGCTCTGTTTGTAGCGCGCCACGAAAAGCCGGACCTCATCATCCTGGACTTGATGATGCCGGAAATGGGCGGACATGAATTCATGCGCGTGTTCAACAAGGAGTCGGACATCCCTATCATCATCCTGACCGCCAGGCTAGAAGAGAATGACAAAGTGTTGGGCCTGGAGCTGGGCGCCGACGATTACGTGACCAAGCCCTTTAGCATGCGCGAACTGACGGCGCGCGTGCGGGCCGTGTTGCGTCGCGTGGGCAAGCAGCCAGTCGAGTCGGAAATCCTGCGTGTGGCCGACATCACGTTGGATCGGGTTGGCCGCATCGTCATCGTCGGCGAAAAGCACGTTGACTTGACCCCCTCCGAATTTGACCTGTTGGCCACGTTGATGTCGGCGCCAGGACGGGTGTTTTCGCGTCTCCAACTGCTCGATCGCCTGCAGGACAGCGCCTACGAGGGCTATGAGCGCACCATCGATGTCCACATCCGCAATCTGCGCACCAAGATCGAACCGGACCCAAGCCATCCGCGCTACGTGGAGACGGTTTATGGCGCGGGTTATCGCTTTGCTGTTGAACAGCTCGGGATGTTGTGAGCTCATGACGCATTCGCTAACGTTTAAACTTACCCTTGCTTTTATCGTCGTCGGCGTCGTCGGTGTCGCGCTGGTGGCGATCTTTGTTGGACAACGGACGCAACGTGAGTTCGACCAGTTCGTCTTGGACCGCTACCAGCTTGACCTCGTTGACGAGTTGACCGCATACTACCAGCAGAAGGGCAGTTGGGATGGTATCAACGCGATTCTCGTACGGGATGACTCCAGACGTATGGGACGCCGGTGGCTCCTCCCGGCCCCGGTGACGCTCATTGATGCAGCCAGGGTGGTTATCTACGGTGGCCGGCGCTACCAAAGGGGAGAGCGACTGGCACAGCAGGTCAGCGACCAGGGCGTACCGATTGACGTAGATGGAGAAACGGTTGGGTGGCTTGTGTTTGATTCGTTTGGAGGCAGCGTCCTTTCAGTACCAGAGTCACCAGAGTCAGACTTCCTGGAACGGGTGAACCAGGCGATCCTGTGGAGCGCGTTGGGCGCTACAGTGATCGCGCTATTTCTAGGCGCCTTGTTAGCGCGCACGATCTCACGTCCGGTTCGGGAGCTCACGGCGGCCACACAGATCGTCGCGCAAGGGGAGCTGGGGCATCAGGTACCGGTGCGTTCGAAGGATGAGCTGGGCCAATTGGCGGCGTCTTTAAACCAAATGAGCGCCGATCTGGCGCAGTCTACGGCGCTGCGCCGTCAAATGACGGCCGACATAGCCCACGAGTTACGGACGCCCCTCAGTGTGATCATGGGTTATACCGAGGCACTGAGTGAACGCAAACTGGAGGGGACGCCGGGGACGTTTGACATCCTGCACGAAGAGACGCAGCATCTCAGCCGGCTGGTGGAAGATTTGCGAACGCTTTCGCTGGTGGACGCTGGGGAGCTGCCGTTAACTCGCCGTACTGTGGCTCCGCAGGCGTTGTTAGAACGCGCGGCGTCGGCTTACGCGGTGCAGGCTCAACGACAAAAGGTTTCGCTGCAAGTCGGGGCGGACCAGGGTCTTCCGGAGATTGAGGTTGACCCAGATCGGATGGCGCAGGTCTTGGGCAACTTGGTGAGCAATGCATTGCGCTATACACCAGCAGGCGGGGAAATCCTGTTATCTGCCGGCTATTGTCTCGAGCGCAGCGGCAGCCATCCTGACGCCCTCTGTCTCAGCATTCGGGATACCGGCGCCGGCATTGCCCCGGAAG
Source organism: uncultured bacterium (assembly GCA_965602705.1). GTDB lineage: Bacteria > Chloroflexota > Anaerolineae > S140-20 > S140-20 > CBFDAD01. Next base: position 1,247 of record CBFDAD010000138.1, on the reverse strand, counting down.
ACTTGGCGCACATTTTCGACCGCTTTTACCGGGGGGACAAATCACGCCACAAGGAGCATGGGAAGTCGGGGTTAGGGTTGGCGATTGCCAAGTCGCTCGTGGAGGCCCACGGAGGGACTATTTCAGCCGAGAGCACCCCTGGTGAAGACACCACCTTTACCATTTCCCTGCCTGCTTTGCGCAACGGCCTTTAGGCCAGTCCAGAGCGCAGCGGAGGACAGGGTGATTTCTCGCTAGTCAGCGATCCGGAAGGTTCCATCCCCCTGGTTGAACCAGACGCGGTAATCTCTGGAATATGCAGCGGTAAAAATATCCGGCCGGCCGTCGCCGTTGAAATCCCCGATGGCTAAACCGTGCCGCTTAGAATAGCGGAAGCGCTGGCTGGACCGCGTAAATGCTGCCTGCCCATCGTTCCACCACATGGCGGCCTGCCAAAGTCCGGCAATGATGGCATCCAGGTCGCCATCACCATCCAGGTCGGACAGGAAGACTGCCCTGGTCTGGTTGCCAGAGATCTCCTGCCCGGAAAGCGCAAATGTCCCGTCCTGACCACCTTGTGCCCCGCCCTGGTTGATCCATACCATAGCCCCCCTTCCGGTCCCTACCAGGGCGTCCAAATCGCCGTCGCCGTCCAAGTCGCCCAGGGCCACAGCGGTACTATCGGTCTCGCCCAACCGCTGGCCTGAGTCGGTGAAATCGCCCGAGCCGTCATTGATAAGTACCCGGTCGGCCGGGTCCCTATTTCGACCTTGCCTCGGCGCAATGACGGCTGCAAACAGATCCAGATCGCCATCGCCGTCCAGGTCTCCCAGGGCAGCTGCGCGCATGGCCAGGCCGTCCAAGGCGGATATGATGGACGTATTATAAGGGGGCGCCAGCCTGCCGCTGGAGCCCCATTCGTTAATCCACATCCAAGAGATATTCGGGGTATCATCGTCTGGATCCAAAGTGAATACCCGGCCACAGCAGCCGGCAACGATGCCGTCCACTTGACCATCGTTGTTCAGGTCACCTAAGAGGACCGAGCCGAATTGGGCGAGCTTCTCCGGCGCGCCGACAACGTTATTGACCCTGAACTCGCCTGATTTTCCTCCTTGAGCGCCTCCTTGGTTAAGAATCCAGCGCAGAGGCCAACCTGTGAAAACAACCAGATCGACGTCCCCGTCCCGGTCCACGTCTCCGGCGGCGGAGGCCCACCCCCCACCCTCCTCAAGGCCTCTGGCTACAAACTGCCCGTTGCCTTGGTT
>CBFDAD010000137.1:0-5294 GCA_965602705.1 uncultured bacterium | reverse complement strand
CCCTGCCGGTAGAGCGGGTCTCGCGCGGGAAGCACTGGGGCGCGGGGACAGATACCGACTTGCCCCGCCCCAGAAACGCCAGCAAACAAAAGGGGGCGACGCGAATGTCCTCGCGCCGCCCCGCTTTTCCCGCGCTTTAGGGGCAAAAGCAACTCACCACCGGCTCCCCCCAGCCTGGCGCCGGAAATCCATGGTCAAGCTCTGATTTATATAAACAGCGTGATCGCCGAATTGCGCGCCTCTTGGATATAGGTCCCGACCGCCCCATACTCGTCGATCAGGTCCTCACGCAGGCTCTCCCGTTTCACGCCCATGATCTCCATCGTCATCTCACAGGCGATGATCTTGCCACCCAGTTCCTTAAAGTCGGTGATCAGCTTTTCTAACGACGCTACGTTGGCCTGTTTCATGCGCCGCTTGATCATCCACTTGCCCAGGCCCAACATATGCATCTTGGAGAGCGGCCCTTTTTCCAGCCCGCCTTTCTGCAATCGCTGCAAGCCCCAGAACGTGAAATAGATCGAAGCCTCCATACCCATCGCCAATGCCCCGTCAGCGATGATCAGCGCGCTGTAGAGCTTGTCCATGTCACCACTGTGCAAAACGATCGTCACTTGATCGGTCATCTGGTTCACCCTCGTCCTCACCGTCGAATGCGGATCGTCCAGTCCGTATCGGGCCCCTCAACGCTCAGTAGCTCCAATTGCAGCGCTTCGACCGCCATTGGAATCTCTTTCTTGGAGGCCGGATGCGTGCCGACGATCTCAACAACGTCACCCGGCGCGGCTTTGCGCAACGCCTTACGCGTCTCTACCAGCGGCACCGGGCATGTCTCGCCCCGCACGTCCACCTTGATCTCAGCCATCGTTGCTCCTCATCCTAAAAACTCTATCACTACCTCATCCACGTCCCACAAAGGCTCGACCTTTTCTGCGATCTCTTCGCGGATGTTGGCGGCGAACTGGTGGTCGTCGGGCAGCTCCACCACCACACGCACCTTGCCGTCGGCGACCTCGATCTCTTTGACCAGTTTGGTGCGCACCAGATCGAGTCCCACCATGGGATTCATCACGCGCTTGAGGCGTCTGCGTACCTCCTTGACCGTCGTCGGCACGCGCTCCTTGACCAACCCGTGCCGCTCTTCGTAGTTCTGGATCGCCGACCGCAACCCATCCACGGCCAATATCGAGCAGTGCGTCTTGATCGCCGGCAGCCCCCCCAGGGCATCCGCGGCCTCCTTCCACGAGATATGCTTGGCCTCTTCCAATGTCTTTCCCTTGGCCAACTCGGTGATGATGGAGCCGGTAGCGATGTTGGAGGCGCAGCCATAAGACTCGAAGCGGATGTCTTCGATGCGCTGGGACTCCTCGTCCACCTTGATATAGACAGCCACCATATCGCCGCACGCCGGGCTGCCTTCCATCCCTTTGGCGTCGGCGTCCTCTAAACGCCCCACGTTACGTGGGTGCCGAAAATGCTCCAGTACAACATCAGAATACGGTGACGGCATGACAGTTTCCTCCTAGTCTTTGCCCAACGGGCTAATGGCCCGCAAATTCTCAATTACGTCCGAGATGGCGTCGGCGACCGCCCCCACCTCCTCGGGTTTGTTAAAACGGCCAAAGGTGAAACGCACCGAGCCATGCGCCCGTTCGTGGTTACCACCGATGCCCAAAATCACGTGGCTGGACTCCAGCGAACGGCTAAAACAAGCCGAGCCGGTGCTGACGGCAAAGCCCCGCATGTCCAGGTGCAACAGAATAGACTCGCCCTCGACAAAACGGAACGACACGTTCGCGTTGTGGGGCAAGCGCAGTGTAGGATGGCCATTGAGACGCGAGTGTGGAATCTGCAACAGCCGCTCAATCAATTGGTCACGCATCTCCTGCAGCCGAGCCGTCTCCTCCGGTGTCACCAACTCCACGGCTTTGGCGAACCCAACTGCGCCGGGGATGTTCTCCGATCCAGCCCGCAGGTTAAACTCTTGGAAACCGCCATCCATCCACTTGGTCAATGGGGTGTCCTTGCGCACGTACAGTCCCCCCACGCCCTTGGGGCCATGAATCAGATGGGCCGTCACGCTGATCAGATCCACCGGCACCTCCCGCACATCCAGCGGCACGCGGGGAAAGGTGTGCTTGGCGTCAGTGTGAAAGAGCGCGCCCTTGTCACGACAAATCCGGCCGATAGCGGCCAGGTCCTGTAAGGTGCCGATCTCCTGATTGGCGGCCTGGATCGAAACCAGGATCGTCTCCGGCTTGATTGCGTCGCGCAATTGGCCCAGGTCCACCCGTCCAAACTCGTCCGTGTCGAGATAGGTCACCTGAAAGCCTTGCTTCTCCAAGGCGCGGGCGCTGTACAACACCGGGAAATCCTCGATGCGGGTCGTGACAATGTGTTTATCCTTCTTTTCCCCCAGCGCCAAGGCGACGCCCTTGATGGCGATGTTGCTCGATTCCGCGCTGCCAGAGGTAAAGATAAACTCCTCGGGCGCGGCTCCTAGCGAACTGGCAATCGTCCCCCGCGCTGTATCCAGGGTTTCCTTGGCCTCGATGCCCGGCGAGTAACCGAACTGAGAAGTGGCGACCGCATAGGTCTCTAGAAAATAAGGGGTCATCGCCTCCAGCACACGCTCATCCATGCGGGTAGCGGCGGCGTTGTCCAGATAAACGAACTCGTCAAACATACCCTGGCTCCTTCTGTTAGTGTATCGACTTTGGCCACTGCCAGAATAATTATAGTATATTGGACCTCATTAGTCAAGTTTTTGCTATATTTTGCGCTTATATTGATTTAATTCCAGCTTCCACACCCGCACGCCGCAGTGACGCTCCCCCTCGGGGCAATAGGGACGCTCACCCGCCTGGGCGCGCAGCGCACAAGGCGGCAGCAGATATTGGTCGGGCGATGCGGTCACGGGTCGCCTCCGAGCCGGCCGCCACGTCGTCGGTGGTGACGATACCCTGGGAAGAGTAACACGTTCGGGCCGCCGCCACCGCCGTCTCGTAAGGACGGTCCAGCATCGTCAGGATGGTGACCTGCGGCGCAGGTGAAAGAAAGCTATTTTCAGTCAACCGGTCATCGCCCACTGTCACTCACTGCCAGGCCGGTGCGACCCGACGAGCCGCACGACCGCACCCAACGCAACGTAGCCCAACCCCAGGAATACGAGCGCAAACTTGGGCACCGCGCACCAAAGCGCGACCTGCGGCCAGGGTGCCACCGGGGAATCCAACAGGATAACCAACAGCGCCACGTTCTCCACCGCGTCCAGCAAAGCCGCCAGCCACTGGCCCCACGCCAACGTCAAACCAACCGCGGCCAGGGGGCGGTAGCGACTTGGTAGGACACACGCCACCCAGACACACGCCAGGCCGATGGCGCTCGAGTAGAGCAGCATAAACACGAAATCGAAGCCCAGGTTAAAGCCGGCGTGGGCCCGCGCCTGGCAGTCCCAGCAATCAAGGATCGCCTGGGCGCTTGGCCCATCGCCCGCCAACTCAAAGGACACGATTCCCTGGGGTGCGGCCGGGGTCTTTAGCGGGCCGCCGGTCGCGGTCAACACTCCCATGACGACCAGCGTCAGGGCAACCAACGACAAAAAGATGGGTTTACGCTTGTCGGCGCCAAGCGCCTCGAACGGATGTCGCACAGTTGCCGCCCTCAGTCGTTCTTGATCACCAGCGGCAAGTAGATCACGCTTTCCGCCCCGCTATAAGATTGTCCCTTGTTAGCCGTGTAGGCCACGTTACCAGCCTGGTCCACCGCCTGCACGATGAAACTCAAGCTCTCAGGCGTCGAACCATTCAGAGGAACGTATCCTGACCAAATGCCGTCGTAGATGTCCCCGCTACTCAGCACCGTCAGCGTCTGCACGGCCCAATCGATCCCGTTCAGGCTATAAAGCAGGTGGATCTCCTGGATGCCGCTGCCCATGTCCGTCGCTTCGATGCGGATGTCCACACCGCCAGGCGTCGGGATCGCCCGCACCCGGCGCAGCACCGGCGCTTGCCAATCGCCTGGGGCGGAGCCGTCGTCGTAATAGATGCGCACGCGGAGCTGATCATACGCGCGCAACGTGCCCGCACCCGGGCCGCTGGCGAGGAACTGCGCCGGATAGAGCACCAACTGGCCCGCATTCTTGCCATCCCCAAAGCGGCTGCCCAGACGGTTGACCTTGACCGGCTGGGTGGGGAACCACTGCTCAAACCTAAAGTCGGGCTCGGTCTCAACATAAGTGTAATCGGTGATGACGCGGGTGATGATGGGGTCAAAGGAACGATCGCTTGCCTGTCCGCCCAGCATCACGACGCCGCGCGGCACCTGGGTTCCCATCCCCTCAGCGACGTCCATGCGCAGGCTGGGCAACTGCGGCCGGCCAAAGCTGATCTGCTGTTGGACGGCGACGTCCTCGACCGCGGTCAAGATACCGGCGCTGTCACTGACACTGTTGACGGTCACGTCGGCGATGTCCCCATTGAATCCCGACAGCCAATCATAGCCCAGGGTCAAGGTGATCTCGCGGGACCCCGCGGTGACCCCTTCCTCTCTGGCCGGTCCGTGGGTGTCCTCGCGCCCCGTCACCACCGGTCCACCGCCCCCTGTCCGCCAGTGAGGCAGGCCGTAGAGCGTCGTCTGCATCAGCACCTTCATATCATAGACGTCAAAGGAGCCAGGAGCGGCTTGGCCGATGTAATCTTGCTTCGCCAGTACCAGCGCTGTGCCCAACCAGCCGTCACCAGCCCCCTGAACCAGATTCTGAGCAAGGCGGGCCGACAGGTCCTCCGAGTAAGACACGCCGGCGGCATCACCGATGCCAAAGCCCGTGTTACCGATCCAACTCGCCCCTTGCGCCGCCATCGCCTGCGCAAAGTCGGTCGCAGTGGTCGCAAAGTCGGCGTCGTGCGCACTAAAGCCCGAGTGACAGCCAACCGAGAACCCCAGCGCCGCGCTGGACCAGAAGCCAGAGGCAATTTGATCTGCCCCCACCACGCCCTCAGACTTGTCGGCGGGGATGGCTCTAAAATGATCAAAGTGAGCGTTGATTGATTGCAGACTGTGGGTGTCAGTGATCCACGCTTGCGCCAATCGCGGAGCCGTCCACGTATCGTTGATCAACGGCGTCACCGGCCAGACGGCACCCAGCGTGTCGGAGATGATGTCCGCCTGATCAATGAGAAAGTCATAACCGGTGACCAGGGCGTCATCCGGGTTCAAATTGCCGCCTTGAAAGTAGTAAAGATTGATAACAGCCGCGATCTGGTCAGGCGTCTCGACCAGACGTCCGATGGGAT
>CBFDAD010000136.1:0-5300 GCA_965602705.1 uncultured bacterium | reverse complement strand
TCTCTCCACCCCGTTCCTCCTCTGGGGGGGGGGGCCCCCCCCCCCCCCCCCCCCTCTTGTGTCACTCGTCGTTGTCCTTACGCTGATGCGCCTATTCCTCACCCTCCCCTGCGGGCGAGCGCTGGCCCAGTTCTCTGTCCAGCATCAGGAGACCCATCTTGTTGTCCCCGATCATCTTGAGCTGCTCTACAATATCCAGCGCGTTCTTTTCCTCTTCGACTTGCTCATCCACAAACCATTGCAGCATACTGCGGGCCGGGTAGTCGTTCTCTTTGAGGACGGTAGCGTAGATGTTGTTGATCATCGCCGTCACTTTTTTCTCGTGCGCGTGGGCCGCCTCGAAAGCGGCCAAGGGCGAGTCGAACTCGACGGGCGGCGCTGCTATGGGCTGCAGGGCCACCCTACCGCCTCGATCATTGATGTGATCGAAGAACTTCATCGCATGCTCGGTCTCTTCCAGGGCTTGCGCGCGCATCCACTGGGCGAAGCCGGGCAGGTTGAGCGACTCAAAGTAAGCCGACATCGACAGGTAGATGTAGGCCGCGTAAAACTCGTTGTTGATCTGTTCGTTCATTACATCGCTTACATTCTTGCTTAACATGGAATTTCTCCTTGACCAATTCTTGCCTTTACCTGATTTAACAACACTTGTTCTTCAGAATACAAATCATCACTGGTGAGCAACTGTTTAGTCTTTCAGAACACAGATCGCCTGCGGCTGGCGTATGTGCGGCGTCAGGCTCTCTGAGATCGTGAACTCGATCTGATCTCCGGCAGGGCCGACGAAGCCGATGGTCATATCCTGACCAATGACAATGGAGGCGTATTGGCGACCGGATGCCAGCAGCACACCACCGCTCTCGAGGATAGGTGCTTTGAATATCCCATCGGTTATCATCGTCCCGATGTGCTCGATCTCGCTGTATCTGCCTCTCTCGTACAGCCGCAGGAGCAGATTGTAGCGATTAGGCGCCAGTGCCAGCGTGTAGGGGCCGTGAAAGCCGGCGTTATCGAGGATGGTGATGGCCTTGATGAGGTCGTCAGCAGCTACCCCGACCTTGTCCCAGGCAGAAAGTTTCATTTCGTTGGAGCCCTCATCCGACAATAGGCCCGGTACGCCTGCCGTGCCGTTAAGAACCAATTCATCCTCCATGCGCGCGCAGTCGATGGCGGCTTGCGCGACGGGGTTGGTGTCGAGGGATACTCCCTGGCCTTCGTAGGCGGCCAGGTCTCGCGCGCCAAGAGTAAACTCTTGCTGTATCAGCAAGACCGGGAGAGCCTGGCCGGCAATAAAGCCAGACTCTGTCTCGATATCACGCAGCGGCACCGATTTCAACCCCAGACCGAAAGGACCCTCGATGTGCAACAACCGACGACCCACCAACTGGCCCTTGGCCACCTCTGTCACCGTGGCGTCCAGAACTCCCCAAATTTCTGACCCAAAGGGTGCGTCTTCCCGGGCCAAGTATTTGTTTGCCATGTAACTCTCTCCTTTCCTTTAAGCCAAGCATCGCTTGGCGAGATCAATCCTTCAATGATCCGATGGTCGTCTCCGCGCTGCTGGTCGCTGTACCTTCGGCCCCACCGGTCTCCTTGGCGGCGCCGACTTCAGCAGCCATCTCATCTACTTCCTCCCGGCCCTCCACCATATACTTTTCCTCGTCGCCGGTCAGGATTTCCAAGAGTCTTTGAAACTCCCCGGCGTGGACCCGCTCTTCGTTGGCGATGTCGATCAACACCTCCTTCGCCAGAGGGTGGTCGGTAGCGTCCGCGTGAGCCATATATACGTGGACTGCCTCGTGCTCGGCGGCGAGGTTCAGGCGGATTGCGCGCACCAACTCTTCGTGGGTGAGTTTACGATCGGGTACCTTGCCACTAAATGGATTTACAAACTCGGGCATTGCAATTACCTCCTTATCTGTTGCGCAAATGGTTATGGTTCGTTTTACCTTTGGTTCGTACTAGTGCCAGGGGTCAGGAATGCAGGAGCACTCTAGATTATAGTTGGATTTGTCTCGATGACAAATTCTCTCCGAACTGATCGTCATTCCTCTGGTTGACCGACAGCGAGTGTTTGCTGACAGCGCGGACACAGACCATAATAGGCGATGCGCATACTCTGAAACTGGTAGCCAGATCGCGCAGTGACCTGCTCCGCTACGTCGTGCAAGGGGATGTCAAGGACGTCGTCTATGCGGTGACAGTTGGTGCATATCAGGTTGATGTGCGGCGTCGTTTCCGCGTCGTAGTGGACAGCGCCATCGTGAGCTTCCGCGATCTCTTGGATCAGGCCGTGTTCTACCAGCGCCTGCAGCGTGTTGTACACTGTGGCCTGGCTCAGAGAGGGCAGCGTAGATTGAAGCTGTTCTAAGAGGTCTTTGGCTGTCGGGTGTGCATCACTCGCGACGAGGGCGCGATAGATGGCCAGCCGTTGTGGCGTCACCCGCAGTTCAGCCTCTTTGAGATGCCCGATTAAGATATCGGGGGGTAACCTGTCGGTCATTTAGAACCAATCCTTTATTATAATCATTATAATAAAGTCGGCTCCATTTGTCAAGTCCGGCCGCGGAAACGGCATATGATCAGGTTTGTTTTGTAGGGGGACCAGTTGAACATCGGGCGAATTCGCACTTGTATCAACCGCTGCCCGTCACCAAGCGCCACACCTGCGCGACCAAGAAGGTCACGACAAAGCCCAGGGCCACCGGTATCAATGTCGAGACAATCGTCCATTTTGTGCTGCCTGTCTCTTTGTAAATAGTGTAAACGGTGGTGCTGCAAGGGTTGTGGATCAAACTGAACAGCATCAGGTTGACGGCCGTCAGCAACGTCCAGCCGCCGGCCTCAAAGAGCGCCAACGTGTCAGCCTCAGACTCTAGCTCGAACATCACCCCTGCGCCCTCACCGACCCCGCTCGCCCCGGTGACCAGCACGGTCAGCATCAGGATGGTGGGGATTACGATCTCGTTAGCAGGGATGGCCACGACGTAGGCCAGTAGAATCACACCATTCAGGCCAATCAGGATGCCGACGGGATCAAGGAGGGTGATGAGGTGCTCGGCGATGCTGTAACCGCCGATGTTGATGTTGGTGCTGAGCCAGATGGCGGCTCCAGCCGGCAGGGCGAACACCACCGCCCGCCACAACACAAATATGGTGCGGTCAATCAGCGAGGTGTAGAACGTCTGCAGGATGCGTGGCGGTCGGTAAGGCGGGAGTTCCAGGCTGAAGGTAGAGATTTCGCCCCTGAGCACCGTGCGCGACAGCGCCCAGGAGACGACAAAGGTCAAGAGCACCCCCAGCAGGGCGATCCCTACGACCGCCAGCGCTGAAATTAAACCCGCCAGGCGCGCAGGCACCAGCGTACCTATGAACAGGGTGGCAATCAGGATCTGTGTCGGCCAACGGCCGTTACACAGTGCAAAGTTGTTGGTGATGATGGCGATGAGACGCTCGCGAGGGCTGTCGATGACCCGGGTGGCGATGACCCCCGCTGCGTTGCAACCAAAGCCCATCATCATGCTCAAGGATTGTTTGCCATGGGCTCCGGTCTTTTTGAAAATATTGTCGAGGTTAAAAGCCACGCGCGGCAGGTAGCCGAAATCCTCAAGCATAGTGAAAAGCGGGAAAAAGATCGCCATCGGGGGCAGCATCACGCTGACCACCCAGGCCGTCGCCAGGTACATGCCGTCAATCAGTAAGCCACTGAGCCACCAGGGCATACCAATGTTGGCAGCGCCCTCGCGTAACGCCGGGTAAAGCGTGTCGATCAGCAACGACGCTAGCCAACCGGAGGGAACGTTGGCCCCGCTAATCGTGATCCAGAAAATCAGGGTGAACAGCAGTATCATCAGCGGGAAGCCCCAGACCCGGCTGGTGACGACGCGGTCGATCGTGCGATCCAGGTCGAAGCGCGGTTTCTGATCGGGACGGGTGACGGCCCGCTCAGCGATGCGCGCAGCGTCCGAGTAGATGGCTTCCATCAGTTCTTCATGAAAATCGTTGCCGATCTCCCAGCGTAAGGTTTGGGCTGCTGTCAGTATGCCTTCAGGAGTGGGTTTCTCGACTGTGTTCATCTTGCCAGGGTCCTTTCCACGTCTACGTCAAGCGCACTGACGCCCGCAGGGCGCGCGTGAACAAGACTTGTAAATCTGCCAAGCCGTTCATTGCACGGTCTCCAGGGCTACGTCGAGGTTGCGCCCGGTTTGTTCAGATGCGCCGCGGCTCAAATCGCCCAGCTCACCTTTGCGGATGGCCTCGGCAACGCGCTCGTCACCGTCCAACAAACGCAGGGCTACCCAGCGCGCGTTAGGCAGGCCGGGGAAGACCGCCTCAATTTGCGCAACCATCTGAGATACAGACCGGTTGATGAGTGGTGACGTGCTCTGAATGCGGTGTGGTTTACAGACCGTGCGTCCCGTGGCCACGTCGCTGATTGCCTGGAGCAAGTCATCCAGCCCGTCGTTGTAACGGGCAACCGTCGGCACGACCGGAACGCCCAAATCGCGCGCCAGGCGGCGATGATCGATTTCCAATCTGTGCCGGCGGGCCTCGTCCATCAAGTTGAGGCAGATCACAACCCGATCAGTGATTTCGAGCACCTGCAGGGCCAGGTTGAGGTTGCGTTCCAGGCAAGTGGCGTCTACTACCACTATGGTGACGTCGGGCTGACCAAACAAAATAAAGTCTCGTGCGATCTCCTCGTCCAGGCTGGTGGCGAGCAGTGAATAGGTGCCCGGCAGATCCACCAGTTTGTAGCGATGTTCACCGTAAGCAAAGCCACCTTCGGCGCGAGTGACGGTTTTGCCAGGCCAGTTGCCGGTGTGCTGGCGCAGGCCGGTCAGGGCGTTGAAGACGGTGCTCTTGCCCGTGTTGGGATTGCCGGCCAAGGCCACTACAAAGTCCCAGTTTTCCATATTGACGCCCAGTTTGAGCAGGTTAGCCGCGTGGTGAATGGGACAGGTCTCACAAGCGGTGGCGATGCTTTGGGCAGGTTTGGTCGTCATACGTTTTTCTCCTGTAGACGGACGATGTTGACAAGTTTGGCCTGTTCTTCGCGCAGACCAATCAGCGCACCGCGGATGCGATAAGCGGTAGGATCACCGCTGGGACTGGTCATCTCGGCTTCGATTACGGTCCCGCCCAAGATTCCCAGGTCCATCAGGCGGCGTCGCTCTGGCCCCCGGCAAGCACGCGAGATGCCCAGGACTTGAGCCTTTTGGCCGGGTTTCAGGCTGGTCAATCTCTCACCGGGTTCCGCTTTGACGGCTTGCTCCTTGGGCAGTGGCACCACCGAGATA
>CBFDAD010000135.1:0-5302 GCA_965602705.1 uncultured bacterium | reverse complement strand
GGACCTCGCCGTCGTCAACGAGGAGGTGCTCGTCGCCGGCGCCGGCCGCATTCAGCGCTTCACGCTCGAGGGTGGGCCGCTCGGCGTGCTCGCGCCCGACTTCGGCGGCGCCGCGATCGGCAGCATCGCCGCCGGTCGACAGGGCGAGCTGTTCGTGGCAACCTCGGACGGCGTGCTGCACGTCGTCGCGACCGCGTCGGGCGATATCCTCCGGGCATTCTCCGTGCCGGCATGGGGCAAGGTATTCGTCAGTTCGTCGCCGGCAAGCGGCGAGCTGTTCGTCTCGTGCGTCGACAGCCACGAGGTGCTCGTCTTCGATCTGGACGGCGAGCTGACACGGCGGCTCGGTCGCGGCGAGATCGGCCGCCTCGCCACCCCCCTGGCCTACGAGCACCTCGGCATTCCGCTTCCCGACCAGGAGCCTGAACAACCGAGCCTTTTTTAGGGGCAAAGGTGTTTAGCAATAGATTTGTAACGCTGTTGTAACCTGCCCCCGGGGGAGTTATGATAGTATAGGTCCGTGGTGCACTTGAATACTGAATGAAGACGAGCGAGTTTGATTACGAGTTAGACCCAAATCGTATCGCCCAGACACCCGTGGAACCGCGGGATGCTGCTCGCCTGATGGTAGTGAATCGGGCCGACGGGAGCATAGTCCACCGGCACTTTCGCGACATTGGTGACTATTTGTCTACAGAAGATTTGTTGGTCTTTAATGAGAGTCGGGTGATCCCAGCGAGGCTATTCGCTTACAAACTGTTACCTCCCCGGCCTGGCCAGACTGCATCCCAGAGGGGCGGGCGTGTGGAAATCCTGCTGCTGAGTCAGCGGGAGGATGGTCACTGGCACGCTCTGGTCAGAGGCAAGCGGGTGCGCAAGGGCACCCGTATGGCTTTGGTGGAGCCGGAGACCGGGGATTCAAATGCGGGCGAACCGCGCTGGGCGGATATCGAAGCGAGGGTGGTTGGCACGGGTGAGCGCGGTGAGCGTGTAATCGCCTTTACCCCGCCTTTGGAGGTCGGCGCCACTCTAGACCAAATCGGCACGGTTCCGCTGCCACCGTACATCCACACGCCGCTGGAGGATTGGGAGCGTTATCAGACGGTGTATGCCCGCCGTTCAGGGTCAGCGGCGGCACCGACCGCCGGGTTGCACTTTACGCCAGACTTGTTGCTGGCCTTGCGCCAGCACGGGGTGGCTTTTGGCTTTGTCACATTGCACATTGGCTTGGATACCTTTCGCCCGGTCGTTGCTGAGCGCATAGCAGACCATACAATACATACCGAGCTGGCCGTGCTTGAGCCGCAGACCGCCGAGCAGGTCAACCGGGCGCGACTGGCGGGTCACCGCGTGGTCGCCGTGGGTACAACGTCGGTACGGGTCTTGGAGACGGCCGCTCAAAAGGCCCTGGCGGGCCACTCAAAGGGGGTGGGCTCGGGGTCACGCACGCCTGCCGGGCAGCGCGACGCAGGGCCGGCTTGCGCGGGCGAACAGGCATGTGCATGGCAGACGATCGCTGCTTTCGAAGGCCCAACCAACTTGTTTATCACGCCGGGCTACATTTTCAGGGCGGTGGATCGGCTCATCACTAATTTCCATTTGCCGCGGTCTACCTTACTGATGCTGGTATCAGCCTTTGCTGGACTCGACTTGACCCGTCGAGCGTATCAGTCAGCGATAGAAGAAGGATATCGTTTCTATAGTTTTGGTGATGCTATGCTCATTTTATGAGACAGAAAAGGGTGCAACTGAAGGGCATTACCTTGTCGTGAGAAAAAAACCGATGGATCAAGAGTTATCGAGTTGGCTCTATGAGCACCAGATAGATATTCAGCGTCGCTGGTGGGAAGGGGTGCGCCAAGCCGGTCTGGTTTCTGAAAAGCCTTTAGAGCAACTGGCTCAAGAGGACGCCGTCGCTCCGGGTTCATTTCGCTTGCGGCTGTTGGCCGCGCTCGCCGCTGGTGGGTCGCCTGACCCAGACTGGCTCGACAGTCTGGCGAGAGAATTAAAGCAAAGCGACTGGACGGCGCTGTTGAGCGCGTTGCGCCAGACGTTGCTTGAGTTTCTCCTGGAGCACGCCGGATCTAGGGAGTCTGAGGTGGGCTTCTCTGTGGGTCCGGGACACATAGACGAAACGGCGATGGAGCGTTGGCGTGTGCTCAATCGCCGCATTGATCGCATAGGTCTGGCGATGGCCGCTGCCTTTGAGGCACGGGCGGATGAGTTTCATGCCGAGCGGGAACACTGGCAAACGCTTTATAACTTGACCCGCGAGTTGAGCGCCAGCATCGATCTGGGTTATGTCCTGCAAAAGGCGATCACGCGCATACTTGGCGTATTAGACGCCGACCGGGGGGCCGTGCTGCTGCTGGACCCAGTCACAGAACGGGTCACATCGCAGGTCGCTCAGGACTGCTCTGACGTGAGCCTGAGTTTATCTGATTTTCCCTCCGCATGGCAGCGGGGGCACGGCGGCCCGCTCATCCTCACCGCAAGCGATTCTGATGAGCATACCTTGGGTGTCTTGGTTGATGCTCCAACTGAGACGGTCGTCGTTGCCCCGTTATTGGCCAATGGACAATTCCAGGGTGTGTTGACCGTCGCTACCACAGATGCCGACGGCTTTGATCAGCGACAACTGGATCTCGTCGAGGCGGTGGTCAGCAACATAGCGGCAAACCTTGGTAATTCCCAGGTTATTCAGACTTTGAATGATCAAGCGCGTGAGCTGGGCTTGATGTTGCGTCATCAGCAAGAGGAGAGTAGCCAGCGCCAATCCATTTTAGCCTCCATCGCTGACGGGGTGGTCGTGAACGATAGAGACGGTCGGATAATTCTGGTCAACCGGGCCGCGGAACTGATGCTAAACACCTCTGCGCCGAACCTGATAGGGCGTGATTTGCAGGGTCTGTTTGAACTCTTCAAGACCGGCGGGCGTGAGGTGATTTTAAAGGCCATGATGGCCATTCTATCCAACCCCAGGTCAGAGATCGCGGCTGATGCAGCCCAGTCAACGCTGGAGATTGACGATCGCATCATCAACGCTCGTCTGGCGCCGGTCATCACTGAGCATAACGACTTTCTGGGCATTGTGACCATCTTTCGTGACATCACCAGAGAGGTTGAGGCCGACCGGGCCAAGAGTGAGTTTGTCTCCACAGTGTCGCATGAGCTACGTACCCCTATGACCGCGATCAAAGGTTACACTGATCTGGTCTTTAGCGGTTCAGTGGGAAAGATAAACGACACTCAAAAACGGTTCCTCGGGATTATCAAGAGCAACACGGACCGTTTGACGGCCCTGATTAACGATCTACTGGATATTTCGCGCATAGAGACCGGCCGAGTGCGTTTTGAGCCGCAATCGGTCAAGTTGGGCGAAATTATCAAGAACGTGATCGAGGCATTGGCGCCTAACGCTGAGAGCAAGGAGCAGGTGTTAAACTATCGCATTGAGGCTGGCTTACCAGAGGTCAGCGGTGATCCGAACCGGCTGAATCAGGTGTTCACCAACCTGGTGGGTAACGCTATCAACTATACGCCCGAAGGTGGCGAGATCAACGTTGATGTCTACAGGGTTGGAGGAGCGATCCGCGCCGACGTAAAGGACAATGGCATCGGCGTAAGCCCTGAAGAACAGGGCAAGATTTTTGAGCGGTTCTATCGGGCCGACCATCCGATGGTGCAAGAGAGCAGGGGAACGGGGCTAGGTCTGCCCATCGTCAAGATGTTTCTCGAAATGCACGGCGGCCGCGTCTGGGTCGAGAGCGAGCTAGGCCAAGGGAGTATTTTTACTGCTCTTTTGCCGTTGCTGGTGGAGGAGCAACGCGAAGAGGATCTAGAGCAAATCTGGACCCAGGCCGCTATCAAGCTAGGCCGGCGTGTGATTTTGCTGGCTGATGATGACCCCGATATCGCCGAGTTGTTCCAGTTACACTTGGAAAGAGCTGGCTATAAAGTGATAGTGGTGGGACGTGGTGTCAAAGTATTGGAGGTGGCGCGCCGGTACAAGCCTGACTTGATCGTTTTGGACATTTTGCTGCCAGATATGGATGGGCGGGCCGTGCTGGAGGCGCTCAAGTCGGAGCCGACGACGGCTGACATCCCGGTTTTAATCTTGTCCATCATCGCGGATGACGGCGCTGTCTTTGATCTGGGCGCGGCCGGCTATCTATCAAAGCCAGTGGATGAGAACGAGCTGTTGCAAGCGGTGCAGGCGGCCTTTGCGCGGCGTGGGCGTGTGCTGGTCGTCGAGGACGACGTGGACACAATCGAGCTGATGCGTGTTGCCTTGCGACGGGTCGGTTATACGGTGGACGTGGCCGCTGAAGGGTATGAGGCCCTCAGTCTGGCGCGGCGCTGGCGCCCCCAGGTGATCTTGCTTGACCTGCGTCTGCCCGGCATGGATGGCTACGAGGCTTTGTCGCATCTCAAACGCAGCCCGGCCACGCAAGACATTCCCATCGTGGTCACTTCAGCCCACGTGGCAGATCCGGAAAAAGAGGTGAAGCGCTTCAAAGAGTTGGGGGTGGTCAGCTTTTTGCCCAAACCTTTCACCGTCAAGGGTCTTGTCGCCGAGATTGACAGGGTAAGTGCAGCCGTAGAGCACGCTCGAGAAAGAGCTGATCGTTCAGGTGTGCCCGCGGCTTCGGCGCTTGGCTCGACGTCCGACTGAGTGCGGTGTGTGGGGGCGGATAGCGAGCTGCGCTCAGCGGCTCGTCAGATTGGCTAGTAGAGAAAAAAGCGCGAGCGGTGCCCGGCACGAGAAGGCGTGCCGGGCACGTGCACGATTATCGGGTATCGGGGTTTTAACCGGCCAGGCCGGAGACTTGCCTGATGACGTTAAAGACGCCAATGCCTAACTTGAGGGCTTCGCCTGTGGAGACCTTGTGTGGCTCCTCAATGCCGGTGTCCTCGACCGAGCGGATGTAGAGCAGGGCGGCTCCCAGGCCGGCCAGCGCGCCAAAGATCACACCCAGCAGCAGTGATTTGTTCTTCCAGGTCATGCCTTCCTCCTAATCATCTGATTTAGACTGTGCAATGTGCCTCTTACCCGGCTGGCAAAGGCCGAGGTGGCGATGAATGGCGTTGCGATGCTTTTGCTGAACCTGTTCACACCGCCGCCGACCTTGGCCATCATCTCTTGCCCTTGCTGCAAGATTGGCGGCAATGCGATCAGTAGTTTGTGCATACCAAAGACCACGCCGCCCACGATTGCGAGGGGAATCAAGCATAGAATGAAAGACAGACAGACGAGCCACATCGTGGACACGTCGGCTAGGGTAGAGATAGTCTCTGCCAT
>CBFDAD010000134.1:0-5329 GCA_965602705.1 uncultured bacterium | reverse complement strand
GTCCGGCCCCGCCCGCTTGATAGATGGCGCGCGGATAAACACAGCCGGAAAGGGCCGCTCGCCCAGGGTCGGCACGACCAAGTCGGTCTCAAAACTGTCCACCTGGCGGCCAAAGGCGTTGCGCTCGACTGTCACGTCCATCAGTCCCAACAGCGGTTGGGCACGACCAACCTCGCGCGCCAAAAAGATCAACCCGGCGCAGGTGCCCCACGTCGCCCGCACGGCAGCAAACTCCCGCAGTGGCGCCAGCAAACCGAACTCGGTCGCCAGCTTGCCGATGGTCGTGCTCTCCCCGCCGGGCATGATCAGCCCATCCAGCCCGTCCAGATGCTCCGGCAGCCGTACTTTGATTGTCTCGACACCCAACGAGCGCAACATCTGCTCATGTTCGAAAAAGGCCCCTTGCAGGGCCAGAATGCCGATTCTCACCCTCACTCCAACCTCATTTTCATCTCGGTGCTGTCTAGAAACCCCAGATCCCTGTACAGTGGCCGCCCCATCTCTGTTGCGTGCAACGCCATACACTGGATGCCTTGTTCCTCCAGCCACCTGAGCATCGTTTGCATTATGCGGCGGGCAATGCCTCGGCGGCGATAGCCGGGGACGGTGACCAGGCTCATAATGTACCCCACCCGGCCTGACAGATTGCCCGGCCTGGGCGGGTGCTGGTCAATCACCACGCCGCCGCTGCCTACCGCTGCCCCCGTTGGCGTGACTGCCAGCCAGCCGCGGAATGTCTCGGCAGGGATCGCCTCGGCAAAATACGCGGCGGTCGTGGCATCGCTGGCGTTCAGTTGTACCGGGTCATCAAAGCCCATCGCTTCGAACATCATTCGGCGCAGTCGCACCAGGTCGTGGGCATCGGCGACGGTGGCCTGCCGAACCGTGACCCCATCTACCATCCCCGCACCGCCAGCCGCTCTTCCTCCGGCAGTGTGCTCACGCCGATGCCCACCATCGGCTCGCCTAACCCCTTGCTGATCTCGGCCAGGATCGCCGGATCGTTATAGTGGGTCACTGCCTGCACGATGGCCTTGCCCCGGCGGGCCGGGTCGCCGCTCTTGAAAATGCCGCTCCCCACAAAGACGCCATCTACACCCAGTTGCATCATCAGCGCCGCGTCAGCGGGAGTGGCAACGCCACCGGCGGCAAAGTTGACCACCGGCAGCCGGCCCAGTTCTGCCGTCTCTCTCACCAGCGCGTAGGGCGCGCCGATCTCCTTGGCATAGGCCATCATCTCCTCTTCACGCATCGTCGTCAGGCGCCGGATTTCGCCCAGCACCGAGCGGGCGTGGCGCACCGCCTCGACCACGTCACCGGTGCCGGCTTCGCCCTTGGTGCGGATCATCGCCGCCCCTTCACCGATCCGCCGCAGCGCCTCGCCCAGGTTCCGACAACCGCACACAAAGGGCACTTTGAAACCCTGTTTGTCAATGTGATGGGCCTCGTCGGCCGGCGTCAGCACCTCACTCTCGTCAATGTAATCCACCCCCAGCGCCTCCAGGATTTGCGCCTCCACAAAGTGACCGATGCGACACTTGGCCATCACCGGGATGCTGACCGCCTCCATAATCTCGACGATCAGCGCGGGGTCGCTCATCCGGGCCACGCCGCCGTAGGCGCGGATGTCAGCCGGCACCCGCTCCAGCGCCATCACCGCGCAGGCCCCTGCCTCTTCAGCGATGCGGGCGTGCTCAGGCGTGACCACGTCCATAATCACGCCTCCCTTTAACATTTGAGCCAACCCTCGTTTAACTTTAACTGTTCCAGTTTCCATTTCTTACACTCCTTGTTAATCCGTAAATACGTAATGCGTAAATTCGGGATTCGGGTTCCGAATCTCGAATTCCGAATCCCGAATCTACGCCCCTCAAACCATCTCGACCCGCCTGGCCTCTGGCGGCGTTGGGCGCTCACGGTTCAGCTCCACCCGCAATGCCTCACCCAAGCGCTCGACCCCCTCGAGGATACGCTCCGGGGGCTGTTGACTGAAACTGAGGCGGAAGGCCGGGTAAGCCGGTGTGCCCGGGAAAAAGAGTGGCCCCGGCGCAAAAGCCACCTTGCGCTCAACCGCCGCCAGGTAGAGATCGCCGATCGAAACCCAGGCTGGCAACCGCACCCAGATGAAAAAGCCGCCTTTGGGCACCGTCCATTCGGCCTCAGGCGGGAGATAACGCGCCATCGCCGCCACCATGGCGTCTCTGCGCCTCTTGTAGATACGACTTACGCGACGCGTGTGCGCCCGCCAGCGCCCCTCGCCGACATAGGCCTCCAGTGCTCGTTGGATCAGCCCTGAGGTGCCCAGGTCGGTCTGGCGCTTTACGGCAACCAACCGTTCCAGCAAGGGCCCCTGGGCCAACACAAAGCCGACCCGAGGACCAGGCATGAGCATCTTGGAAAAGGTGCTGACGTGAATTACGTTCGCGGCGGGATCAAGTGCCCTGAGCGATGGTTCGCGGGGGCCATCGTAGCGCAAATCACCGATATAGTCATCCTCGACGATGGGCAAACCATAGCGCTTAACCAGGGCCAGCAAGCGGCGGCGCCGGTAACCGCTCAACGTCGTGCCAGTCGGGTTGTGGAAAGTGGGAATCGTATAGATCAACCGGGGCCGGTGATGCTTGAGCAGATGCTCTAGCAAGTCCACCCGCATCCCCTCGTCGTCAGTGGAGACGCTCAACAGACGTACATCCAGCCATTTGAACATCTGGATGGCGTTGGCATAAGTTGGGCTCTCGACGATGACTGTGTCGCGCGGCCGCACCAGCGCCATCGCCACCAGGCTCAGCGCCTGTTGTGACCCAGACGCGATAAAGATCTCGTCAGAGGTAACGGCGATCCCTTGCTCTCCCAAAAAGCGGGCGATGGCATCGCGCAGTGGCGGGTAACCCTGCACCGGGCCATAATCCAGCGCCGTCTGCCCATCTCGGTGGAAAACGGCCTGCATGGCCCTACGAAAGTCCTCTACAGGAAAGGTCTCCATGTCAGGAACACCGCCAGCGAAAGAGATGACATCGGGTTCCCGGGCTCTCCCCAGCAGCTTTCGCCACCGCTCATCGGTAAAAGGCAGAGGGCGGGCGTCCAGCGCCTGCTGCCACAATGGCCACTCACTTTGCGGTTCCTCGCGCGCGGGTTGGCAACTGACCTCTGGCAGTGCGCTGACAAAGGTGCCCCGCCCTGTTTGGGCATACACCAGACCAGCAGCCTCTAGCTCGGCGTAGGCGTTACTTACGGTGATGCGGTTGACACCCAGATCTGCCGCCAGCCGGCGCGTCGCCGGCAGACGGCTGTGAGGGAGTAGTGCCCCCTCCTGAATGAGGTGCGCGATGTGACGCTGAATCTGCTGGTACAGCGGAGTCACGGCGTCGCGATCTAGTGGAATTTCCATATCGTCCTCAGCACTATCAAAAGATTTAAATTAGCTGCCCCTGAGCTTGTCAAAGGATGCGAAACTCGCCAGATTGTCTTCCTTTTACGGTATTAGCCCATTGGCCTACCGCGGCCTGGTTAATCCGGGTCAATTATAACCCGAGACGCCCCGCCTGCGTAGGGCCAATTTGCCGCCAAAACAACCCATCCACACCGGACTTCCCCATCAGGCAAAAACGTGATATACTTACGTCAACCTGATTGAAGCGCGACCTGGGTTGTCACTCTCAGGGGGAACAAGATGAACGACACAGACCGGCTGCCAGATTCAGCAGCCCGTGTTCCTACCCGTTCTTTGCCCGAGGGGGCGCTGTTTGTCGCCGACGATGGTACCTTGTACAAGGTCGTGCTGGCAGGCAGTGCCGGCTTTCGCAAGGCGAAACGTTGGGGGGGCAGCGAAAGGGAGGCCGTGGCCCTGGTGCCAGACTCACCATTGGCCTATCACTACCCGGTAGTGGAATATGGCGTGCCCTTGCCACGTCTCAGTCGGGCCGACCTGACCATCGCTGAGGATGAACCAAGCCACTATCTCTTCCCCACCGAACAGCTAGCGCGTGCTGTTGCTTGCCTTGATGAAGCGCTGGCCTGGCAATCGGGATGCATGGTTCGCAAAGAGAATCAGCGGTGGCTTCTGACGGACGGGCTGCATCGGTTTCGGGTGTACCATTATGAAAAGGACTCTAGCGGCCAAATTCTCGACCTGACGGCCCGCTTTGATAAATTCAGAATCCTACCTTACACCGACGGGCCAGCTTACTGGTCGTATCTGTCGGAAGCGGTCGGAGCCGATGACTCGGCTACCAGTGAGGTAGAACCCATCACAGTGCCACGGCCGGTGGCAGCGACACGCACCCCAACAATAACAGAGCGACAACCAGCGTTGAGCACACAGAAAGGCAAGAAGATGATCCTATCGGTAGATATTGGATACGGTTACACCAAGGGCGTTGGGTCTGGTGACCTGCGTTTCTCCTTCCCCAGCGTCATCGGTAATGCCGAAGAGATCACCTTCAACACCAACCTGATCGGTGACCAAGCTAACCCGGTGGTTCACTATGGCGGCCGGCGCTTTTTTTACGGCGAGCACGCTTTGCTCCAGAGCCGGCTGCGCACCGCGATTTTTGACCGGAGCCGCACGCACGACGAGACCTACCGGCTGTTGTTTGCCTCAGCCCTGGCCGAATTGGCCCAGAAACACCCTGACGGAGCCACTCTTAACGTCGTCACCGGCCTGCCCGTGGGCTTTTTCAGCGACCGCCACGACGCCGTCATTTCGCTGGAGGGAAAGTACCGGCTACAACTAGAGGACGCGGTCACTTTTGACGTGGAGCAGGTTTTTATCGTGCCGCAACCCTTTGGCTCCCTCTTTCGCGAGCTGTTGAACGAGGATGGGGCTCTCTCCAATGTAGATATAGAGCAGGGACGGGTGGCGGTGGTGGACATCGGTACTTACACGACCGACTTTATCGTGGCAGATGCGCTGCGCTACGTCCAGCGATTCAGTAACTCCATTCCAATTGGCTGGAGCGCGGTGTTAAACAACGTTCAGCAGGAGTTATCCTCCCGCTATCGGCTCGACTTGACCTTGCACGAGGTGGACAAGGCCATTCGTAGCGGTAGAGCACGGGTCAAGGGGGAGCCAATCAACCTGGAACCGGTGCTGAGGCCGGCAATCAGCGAACTGGAGGCGGTGTTGGTGGCCAAGGCACGTGATCTGTGGGGTGAAGGGGCCACTCTTGACATCATGCTGATCACCGGGGGGGCCGCCCAACACGTCGGCGGTGTCCTCCAACAAGCCTATCCTCAAACGCGGCTGCTGTCAGGTGCCTTCTGGGCTAACGCCGAAGGCTTTTACCGCTTCGGTCAGCGCCCGGCAACCTTTGGTGAGCATTAAGCGATG
>CBFDAD010000133.1:0-5332 GCA_965602705.1 uncultured bacterium | reverse complement strand
GTGATTGTCAAGATCAACTCAGGTAGTCGCGCAGCTTCCGGCTGCGGAAGGGATGGCGCAGCTTGCGCAGCGCCTTGGCCTCGATCTGGCGGATGCGCTCGCGGGTGACGCCAAAGGCCTTGCCGACCTCCTCCAACGTGTGCCCCTGGCCGTCCTTTAGCCCAAAGCGCATCTCTAGCACTTCGCGCTCTCGCTCGCTCAGCGCGTCCAGGATAGATTGTACCTGTTCCTTGAGCAGTTGATTGGACGCCGCGTCTACTGGCCCCTCTATCGTCTCGTCCTCGATGAAATCGCCTAACAGACTGGATTCCTCTGCGCCGACGGGCATTTCGAGGGACATGGGTTCCTGCGAGATGCGGATGATGCGCCGCACCTTGCCGGCGGCTCGCCGCAGCTTGCGCTCCAGGGCATAGTCCAGCGGTTGCCCGTCCGCCCAAGTCTGTTTAATGGCGTGAACCTCCTGCGGCTCCAGCATGTCCATCTCCAGCGCAATCTCTTCCGAGGTGGGATCGCGCCCCAGGTCTTGCACTAATTGCCGTTGCACGCGCACTAGCCGGTTGATGGTCTCAACCATGTGTACGGGAATGCGGATGGTGCGCGCCTGATCTGCAATAGCCCGGCTGATCGCCTGACGGATCCACCAGGTGGCGTAGGTGGAGAATTTGTACCCTTTGGTGTGGTCGAACTTTTCTACCGCCCGCAACATGCCGATATTGCCTTCCTGGATCAGGTCCAGGAACGAGATGCCGCGGCCCATATACCTTTTGGCGACGCTCACGACCAGGCGCAGATTGGCGCGGATGAGGGTCTGCTTGGCAGACCACGCTAGATTCTCGATGCGAGCCGCGTTTTCTTGCAGAGCGTCTGCGTCGGGGAGGCGACTCTGCAAGCGGTGCTGACGCAATATCCTTTTATGGCTCCGATAGTGCGTGCGCAAGGCGTCGAGGGTTTCGTCGGGCATCAGGTAAAGACCGCTGTAAGTATCAAAGAGCGCGATGGCGAGCTCATTCCAGCCCTGGTCGTGACCCCAGTCACCTCTTTCTAGAAAAGCCCGCAGTGGAGAAGGCTCATCGGACTGCCAATCAATGCGCAGCGCCTGTGCATCGGCCAGCAAATCTCCAAAGTCGTAGGGCTGTATCTGGAGCTTGGGGCACAACGTGTCAACGGTTTTCCAGGTCGTCGTCAGTTCTTTATAGATCTGATGCAAGACGTCGCGCTCGTGCGGCGTTGTACCCTGGCGGCCTTGGAGCTGGTCGCGCACTTTGGTGATATAGTTGGCCGCGGCCATGCGCGTCGCCAGGCGCATTTCTTCATCGGACAGTAAGAGTGGTACCCGTCCGATCTCTTTGAGATACATTCGGACGGGGTCGTCTGGGATGTCGGCAAGGCCCAGCTCCGGTTCCTTTTCAACCTTGGTTGTTTCCTCGATGGCTTCTAGTTCGGCGACGTCTGGTTCTTCTTGCTCCAGGCCGGTTGTTTCTGCGCCGCTAATCCACGCCAGCGGGAGCGCTGGGCCCGCTTTTTCCTGGGTATCAGCATCTGCACTTAAGACGGGCTGGCTGGTCACCTGCTTTTCGTCCTGTCCTTCTTTCGGTTCTGCGCTCAATTCACTTTCGTGCGAAGAATCAGTCTTTTTCATCCCCCTCGCCATATATCACCTTTTCTCCATCCTTAAACCTGGACTGTCTTGGTCGTGGCCCGCCACTGACGGCAGGGTTCCTGGCAGTGTCTCCTGCCGCAGCACGTGAGCTAACCTATCCCTGGTTGGTAGGACCATTTGTCGTCGATGACTCGCTGGATGACCCTGAGCTGAGCTTTCGTTGCAGCCGCCCCAGGGCTTCACTGGTCGTACGCTGGTACAGACGTGCATCAAATTCGTCGGCGTCTTCTAGCAAGAAACGAATCTCGGCGCTGCGTCGCTTCAAGCTGCGCTCACGTAGTTTTAGCAGACTGTTTAAAAGGTCCTGTTGTATCTCGTCCGGTCTTAGTTCAAAAACGTCCTGGCCCGGTTCCACCTGGGCATCCACCAGCCATTTTTTGTTATGAAGCGCCAATGGGTCCCTGTCCACCAAAGCGTTCAGGCGAGCGTGCAATTGGACCGGCGCCGCTTGTGCCAACTGGTCTAGAGACGGTGTCACCCCTCCATTGACGAGTTCTCGCCAAATTCGAAAGATCTCACGATTCTCTGGATTATCCAAGTCACTGACTGAAATCGGTTCTAGCCCAATTTGGGCCAGCGTTGCATCGGCCTTGAGCAGCACCTGGGGTGCTTGTAAGATGCCTTGAAGGCAGTACGTTTCCAAATCGGCTTCCTTGCGCCGGTCGGCATTCGTCGTCGCCGCCGGCTTCGCTTGCCCCGGCGCGGCCCGCCGGGATGGGCGCCTTCGTCCGCGCTGGCGGGACACGCCCGCGACCATATCCAGCAGCGCCCGCTCATCCACGCGCAGGACGCGGGCCAGCTTTTGCGCATAGTGTGCTCGCTCCACGGAGCTGGCCACGTCACGTATGACCGGAACCAAAGTCTGTGTCACGTTGGCCTTTGTTTTAGGATCGGCAAGATCCTGCCCTTTCAACACCATGCGCATATAGTGTTCGACCAGTGGTACAGCCTCATTCACCAGGATTGCCCAACGGGCCGGGTCCTGTCGCAGCAGGTCGTCGGGGTCTTGACCTGGTGGCAAGGTTAGTACACGGATGTCCGCACTCAAACGCGCCTCCAGGTGAATCAGACCGCGCGCGTCAAAGACGGGCTGCCATTCCGGCTCCAGTGCCTCCCGAGCGACGTCAAGTCCACGCATGGTCGCCGCCTGCCCGGCCGTGTCGGGATCAAGCGCCAGGATGATGCGTTGGGAATAGCGAGTCAGCCGTCGTAGATTCTCCTCGGTCAAGGCCGTGCCCAATTGGGCCACGACGTTGGTAAAGCCCGCCTGATGCGCTTGCATCACATCCATGTAGCCTTCGACGACGACCACCTGCTCGGCCGCTCGTATCCCTTTGACGGCGTTGTCGAGGCCGTAGAGGGTGTTGCCTTTGTCAAAGACGGGCGTCTGGGGCGAATTCAGATATTTGGGCACACCGTCGGGGTCCAACGTGCGCGCGCCAAAGCCAATGACGCGACCGCGGGCGTCCCTTATGGGGATCATCAGCCGGTCACGGAAACGGTCATAGGCGCGTCCATCCTCCCGCTCGACCAGCAGTCCGGCCGTGATCAGTTCGGATTGCGTGTATCCTTTGCCGGTTAGAAAGGTTTCGAGGGCGTGCCACTCGTCGAGGGCGTAGCCCAGTTGAAATGCTTCGACGGTGCGCTCCTCAAAGCCGCGCCGAGTCACGTAATCTCGGGCACCCTGCGCTTGAGCTGCTTTGAGCAGCAGGTTGTGATAGTAAACCGTTGCCGTCGCCAGGATCTCGCGCAGCTTGGCGCGTTCTTGGTCTTCAACCTCTTGTTGTTCGGTGCGCGGTTTT
Organism: uncultured bacterium; assembly: GCA_965602705.1. GTDB lineage: Bacteria > Chloroflexota > Anaerolineae > S140-20 > S140-20 > CBFDAD01. Next base: position 1,870 of record CBFDAD010000133.1, on the reverse strand, counting down.
AGCTCCACGCCGGCGCGCCGGGCCAACTCTTCCAGCGCCGTGCGAAAGTCCCAGCCTTCGTATTTCATCACAAAGGTAAAGATGTCACCACCCTCGCTGCAAGCGCCAAAGCAGTGCCACGTACCCGTCTCTGGAAAGACGACAAAGGAGGGGGTTTTCTCCGCATGGAAGGGACAGAGACCCTTGTAGTTGCGCCCCGTTCTTTGCAGTTGGACGTAATTTGAGATTAACTCGACAGCATCTATGCGGTCTTTGATCTCGTCAATAACGCTCATCCAACACCCGTCACAATTCCCTGGATGCGCTCGTCGTACCGCGAGCCGTTTGCATCATTCGCACCGCCCATGACCTGGCATGGCCTGTTTAGCGACGGTGCGGCTCAAGATGCGCAGCTAAAACCGAAAAAACAAGCGCATGGCTTGACGATAGGTGACGTGTGGCAGATAGTACTGAACTATCTGCCACACCCGATGAGGTTCGCCGGGTATTCACATAGCCCGGCGCCCCCTGTTTTTTAAACTATCTGATGCTATTCAAGCCCGAGGCCCGTGCTTGATCGCTGCGTGGGCCGCCGCCAACCGCGCCACCGGGACACGGAAGGGCGAGCAGCTCACATAGTTGAGCCCGGCGCGATGGCAAAAGTCGATGCTGCTCGGCTCGCCACCGTGCTCGCCGCAGATGCCCACTTCCAACTCGGGCCGGGTCTGACGGCCCAGCTCGGCCCCCATCTTGACCAGCTTGCCCACGCCATCCTGATCCAGTTTTTGGAAGGGGTTGGCCGGCAGGATTTTCTTCTCAACGTATTCGAGCAGGAAGCCGCGCTCGGCGTCGTCGCGCGAATAGCCGAAGGTCATCTGGGTCAAGTCGTTGGTGCCATAGCTAAAGAATTGGGCCACACCAGCGATCTCGTCAGCGGTGAGGGCAGCCCGCGGGATCTCGATCATGGTACCGAACTTGTAGTCTATCTCGCCGAGCTCGTCCATCACCTCTTTGGCCACCTTTTCCAGTTCGCTCTGGGTAACCTTGAGTTCGTTCACGTGGCCGGTCAACGGGATCATCACCTCAGGATGGACGTCCACACCCTCTTTGGCGACGGTGCAGGCGGCCTGGAAGATGGCCCGCACCTGCATCTTGGTGAGGCCGGGCATGGTAATGCCCAGGCGGATGCCGCGCAGGCCCATCATGGGGTTGGCCTCTTGCATGTTCTCAACCGCTACGAGCATTTTTTCTTTTTCTTCCAGCTCGGGGCCGGTCTCACCTTTGACCCGCATCTCGGTCACTTCGACCAGCAACTCGTGGTAGCTGGGCAGGAACTCGTGGAGCGGCGGGTCGATCAAGCGGATGATGACCGGTAGCCCATCCATGGCGCGGAATATGCCTTCAAATTCCATTTGCTGGAAGGGCAGCAACTGGTCTAGGTATTTCTCACGGTCCTCGTCGGTCTTGGCGAGGATCATCTTTTGCACAATCGGCAGCCGTTCTTCTTCAAAGAACATGTGCTCGGTGCGGCACAGGCCGATGCCCTTGGCGCCAAAGTCCCGGGCGCGCTTAGCGTCGCGCGGATAGTCGGCGTTGGCCCACACCTGCAGGCCACGGGTGGGGAAGCTCTTGTAGACGGGTTCATCGGGCCACTGGCGCGTGCCCTCTTGAGCGCTGATCTCGTCGGCCCACTCCAGCAGGATACGCAGGTCGGTCTGTTCCTCAAAGCTGGGGGCGACGGTGGGTATTTCACCCACGAATGCTTGGCCGGTCGCGCCGTCCAGCGACACGTAATCGCCCTCTTTGAGGGTGACCCCACTGGCCGTCACGGTGCGTGTCTCCAGGTTGATCTCCAAAGCTTCGCAGCCCACTACGGCCGGGATGCCAAACT
>CBFDAD010000132.1:0-5339 GCA_965602705.1 uncultured bacterium | reverse complement strand
GGAGCTCATCAATGGCGACGGGAGCACCCGGGTTCGGCAGTTGCACCTCAGGGTCAAACAGCGCAAAGGTCACGGGTAGGTCGGCTGGCCATTCACAGGGCACCAGAACTTCAAAAATGTGGGAGCCGTTGCCGCCGTTAATGTTGGTGTAATAGTCACCAATGTCCAAGGGGGCGTTTGGCCCGGTGGTCTGGATAAAGACGCTTGATCCAGAGAGAGGGATCTCAATGGCCTGTGTGCCACGCCACATCATCAGCAGCAGCGCAAGGAAAATCAATGCTGTGAGCAGCAGCAGGCGGGTGAATGATCGGGAGACATCAAAAGAAAACATGGTCTCGTCCTCCTTTCGCCAAGGTACACAGTATCCGATTGTTATGTAATTATACCACCGATTTGGCTAAAAAAGAATCAAAGTGCGGGTAAAGCCTTTATACAACCCGAGGGGCGACCGCGCTTGCGGTCGCCCCCATCATCTCCACCCATCCAGGGCAGACAGGCTCTGCAGGCGGGCAGGATTAGCGATGCGCAGGTGCCTAGTCCTGCTCCTCCTCGCCCTTGAGCGTCTTGCCGGTCAGCTCCATGAACACGTCCTCTAACGTGACCTCGTGGCCATTACGCTGCTGCACCATCGCTTTCAGCCCCTCAGGGGTGTCCAACGCGACGACGCGCCCGTTGTCCAGAATCGCTACGCGATCGCACAGCACGTCAGCCTCGTACATATCGTGGGTGGTCAACAGGATCGTCGTATCGTGAGCATCACGCATCTCCTCGACCAGCGCCTGCACCTCGCGCTTGGAGCGCGGGTCGAGGCCGGTGGTCGGCTCGTCCAGCAACAACAAGATGGGCGCACTGAGAAAGGCGCGCGCGATGGCCACCTTTTGCTGCATGCCCCGCGACAGGTTCTCCAACGGCGCGTAAAAGTTCTTGGGCTTTAACCCCAGCCGCGTCAGGATTTCCTTCGACTGCTGCCGGGCGGTGCCGCCATCCAGACCATAGAGACGGGCCGCATACACCAAGTTTTCCATCGGGCTCAAGCGTTTAAAGAACGCCGCATCTACGCTGACGCGGTTGATGAGTCGCTTGATCGCCATCTCGTCGTTGCGTGCGTCGTGACCAAAAACCTTGATGTGGCCGCCATCGGGAATCAGGAGCGTGGCAATGAGCCGGATCAGCGTGCTTTTTCCCGAACCATTGGGGCCAAGCACCCCAAAGACCTCGTTATGCCGTATTTGAAAGCTGACGTCGTCCACAGCAACTGTGAAGCCATTATCGCTCGCCTGTGAGCCAGCGTCTGTCGCTTGTGAGCCAGCGTCTGTCGCCTGAGCCGCATTGCGGCGTCTGGTAAGCAGGGCTAGGGAGCGACGTAGCCAGCTTTTACGTTTCTCCGAGCCGAACACTTTGCGGGCCCCGTTGACCTCTAGAGCGATTTCCATTTGATGATAACGCGAATCGATCATCTTGCGTACCCTCGCTTTACTCCCCAGACTGGCCCACCGGCGCTGGCGGGAGCAGACAAAAAAAGTGCCGGGGGCTACAGACCCACGGCGCGAAAAGCCAGGTTAAAAACAAAAACGCCGTGGGGTTTGTACTGCACCCACGGCGCTAACGAGCAATTTCCCTAGCAGCCTCCAGGCGCAGTACGACAAGGCACATCCAGACCAATATCATCGATCCGGCGAATGCGGAGGTAAACTCCGCAGGTCAATCTTTGCATTGCCGCCTACTCCTTTCTTAAGATAGTGGAAAGATTATACCAGACCAAAAGTGCCTTGTCAAATTGAACATACATCAATCTATAGCCAGTCAAGGACGCCTCCTCCCCACCGGCATAAGATACAAGGGGTCTTCTGCGTCCGGCATACCCATGATTTGCCGCACTTGATCGTCCTGAAAAGCGCCGACGACCACCGTCCCCAGATCTAACGCAGCGGCTTGCAAGCACACGTTTTGAGCGGCGTGACCGACCTCCATATCCACGTATCTGATGCCTCTTTGCCCGTACCTGACCGTTGTTCGTTCATAGACGGCAGAGAATACGATCACAACAGCGCCTTGCCTGACCCAGCTCTGCTCAAGAGCCGCACGACTCAGCTCATCCCTTACATCCCGCTGCCCCACCCTCGACAGTTCATGAGCGTCAGGCTCGTACCTGTAGACGCCTTCTGGAATACCTTGTACATTGCCGACGACTATGTATAGTTCGAGGGGGTAGAGAGCGCCGGCAGACGGCGCGGTTCTGAATCCCCGCGAACGATCAGTGACCCCTTGGGCAGCCCAGAGGAGCTGTGACACTTCTGCCAGCACTAACGGCTGATCCCGGTACTCTCTGATCGACCTTCTGCTCAGCAAAGCTTGTTCTAAAGACGTCTCGCCGTCAAGCGTTGGCTCAGGCAGTTTGATTGTTTCCAAGTTATCCACAGGCATCGCTTCCACGTCGCGCACAGGTATAGCGCTATGCTTTTCATTCGTACGCCGTAAAAGGGCAAACACCGCTATGCCCGCGCATATCGCGATAGCAAACAACAATACGTACACTTTTCTATCCATGGTCCCCTCGGCGGCCACGTCGCCGCCGACCAGTGGCGCACTTGTGCAGGCGACGAGACCACAGTAGGAGGTTAGCGCCTGCTGTATACCCCCATCAATTCGGTCTGGGCCAGGATGTGCCCTTCTATGGCCCGCAACAGCTTTTTCTTATTCGCGCCAGCTTTCAGGTCGAGGGCTGTGTCCAACGCATAAAGCTTGAAGAAATAGCGATGGGTGCCCCTGGGCGGACAGGGACCGCCATAGCCCAGCCGCCGCCAACTGCTGTTACCGTGCCGGCTACCGTCAGATCGCTCGGCGTCCGGTGGGATCGCCTCCGCCAAGCTACGGGTCCCGGCGGGCAGGTTGTAGAGCACCCAGTGGACCCAGGTGCCTATTGGCGCATCCGGGTCATCGGCGATGAGCGCAAAGCTGCGCGCGCCTTCCGGCGGGTCACGCCACTGTAGGGGCGGCGAGATGTCCTCGCCGTCGCAGGTGTACTTGCTGGGAATTGGCTCCCCCTCGACGAAAGCAGTGCTCGTCAGTTCAAAAGCCATCGTCTGATCTCCTTTCTCGCGGCGGCAACGCAGGGCGGACCCCAGCCGTCAGGCGCGATCTAGATGCGCTGCAGAAGCTGCAGCGTATCCTGCCTGACTTTTCTCAGGTCCTCCTCGTTGGACCGCCCCCTGATATCTCCCTGTTTACGGTTTTCGACCAATAGATGACTGCGGCTTTCATCTTCACACTCGTACCGCGCGTCAGTATTTCAGAGTGCTCCCACCGATAAATTCACGTAGCACCGAGTCGGACGGGACGGGCGAATCGTCTTCGACCGGTTCAACCGCCCCCAAGAGCTTGTGAATTCGCACTGCCCGAACGTAGGCGTCTTCGCGTAAGGGGTCGTCCTGGTACTGCTCGGCCCATTTTGCGAACAGATCGAACAGGCGCGCCCGGTAAAGCGGAAGCTCATACGGCATGCCGCTGTTGATGATGTAATCCGTCGTGTTGAGGTAAGGTATGATGTTGCGTAGCTCACTGGCCCGGACATAGTGCCAGTGCTCCAAAGTGTCTTGTGGTTTATAGGCCCGATGAACCGCGTCGCGCAGCATGCGGCGAATCAAACGCAGGTCGGTCCAGCGGACATATTCCCCGTCCGGGCCCTTCATCTGCAACAAGGGTTCCAGGTAGAGCTTGAATTTCTTCTCGTTGGGAATGTCTTCGGTCATGGGAGGGTACAGTCCATGCAGGCTGTCGATCAACAAAATCTCGTGTGCTGCCAGCTTCATCGGTGTACGGTTCAGATGGCGCTTACCCGACTTGAAATCATAGAACGGGATGACGACTTTTTCACCTTCGACGAGCCGCACCAGGTGCTCGTTGATGAGCGGCAGGTCCAGCGCCTGAGGCGTCTCAAAGTCATAGTCGCCAAACTCATCCTTGGGGTGCATTTCAAGATCGAAAAAGTAATTGTCCACGTTGAGCGTCACGAACTCCAATCCAACGCGCTTGAGGCGTTGTTCAAGCTTGATGGTGGTCGTGGTCTTGCCTGAGGAAGACGGTCCGCTGACCATCACCATCTTGATCTCACCGCGCCGCGCGGTAATCATGTTGGCGGCGGTGACAATGTCCTCTTCGTAGGCCGCTTCCGATTCGTGCACAATATGTGGAAACTCGCCGTTGGCGACCCGCTCGTTAAGCGCATCGACGGTGTGCAGCCCGTACGAAACAGCCCAATCAAGGATGTGCCAGATTTTGGCCCAGGGAACGTTCTCGGAAGGCCGGGAGGCACGTTCTGCGTCTGCTCGCCGGCGGCGGCTACGCTCCTCGCGATACAGGATGTACGCCTTGGCGACTTTGGCGTGCCCATTTTCGATCAGCACCTTTTCGACGACGTCCTGAATCTCCTCGATGTGCGGTTTATGGCCTGCGGGTGCTGCCTCTTCCAGGATCTTGACCACCTCTCCGGCTAGCCACTCGGCGCGCTCGCGGTCACGCCCCCCCACCGCAACCGCGGCTCGATAGATGGCATTGGTGATCCGATCAGGGTTGAACGGGACGATGGCCCCGCTGCGTTTGACGACGTGGGTGATCTTGTCCATCTTGACCTCCTGTTTTGTTTTCTGAATCGCTCCGGTGGAGATTCAACACATTCACAAAGGGGCTCCATCCCCGCGCCCCCTTTCAAGCGCAAATGACCTACCCGTCCCTAGCGGGTATACACGCCCATCAATACGGCCTCGGCCAGGACGTGTCCCTCCATCGCCTGCGACAAGCGCTCCTTGCTCGCGCCAGCGTCCAACTCGAGCACCGTGTCCAACGCATAGAGCTTGAAGAAATAGCGATGGGTACCGCTGGGCGGACAGGGACCACCGTAGCCCAGTCGCGGCCAACTGTTTTGACCGTGCCGGCTGCCGTCGGACAGCTCAGCGTCCGGCGGGACCCCCTCCGCTAAGCTACGAGCCTCGGCGGGCAAGTTGTAGAGCAACCAGTGGTCCCAGGCGCCCCCGGACGCATCCGGGTCATCGGCGACCAGCGCAAAGCTGCGCGTGCCTTCCGGCACGTCGCGCCACTGCAGCGGTGGCGAGATGTCCTCACCGTCGCAGGTGTACTTGCGGGGAATCGGCTCCCCCTCGGCGAAAGCGGTGCTCGTCAGCGCAAAGGGCACCGCCGCTGGCCGCTCTTTCTCCGGCGAGGCAGTGGGAGATGGACCTGAGCTACACCCCCCCACGGCACTAGCAAGACAAGTCACCAAGAGGAGCAATCGCAAGGGCCTGCTTATACTCAGCTCAAGGTTCCACATAGACCTTTAATCCCCC
>CBFDAD010000131.1:0-5362 GCA_965602705.1 uncultured bacterium | reverse complement strand
GAGCAATCCCATCGGGTATGGTATCACCCCAGGCAGCGGTCCGGCACACCTGGCCCTCTTTGGCTACGATCCGATCCACTACGACGTGGGCCGGGGCGTCCTCGCGGCTTTGGGCATCGGTTTCGACCTGCAACCAAGCGACGTGGCCGCCAGGGGCAACTTTTGCACGGTAGATGGGAACGGTTTTATCACCGACCGGCGCGCCGGCCGCATTCCCACCGAAAAAGGCGCCGAGCTATGCAAGCTGTTGGACGAAATCGAGATTGAGGGCGCCGAGACCTTTGTGCGACCGGTCAAAGAGTACCGCTTTGTGCTGATATTGCGCAGCCCAGGTCTGTCGCCCGAACTGCCCGACACCGACCCCCAACAGATTGGTCTGCGCCCCTTAGCGGCGACGGCCGGGGTGGCAGAGGCTCAGCGCACTGCTGACCTGGTCAACCAATGGATCGCGAAAGCCAAGTCCAAGCTAGCAGGCCAGCAACCGGCTAACATGGTGACACTGCGCGGCTTTGCTCAGGACCCGGCGCTACCCAAGTTCCAGGATATTTTCAGACTGAACCCCGCCGCCGTCGCCGTCTATCCGATGTACCGAGGCGCGGCCCGGCTAGTAGGTATGAAAGTGATCCCCGTCGAGCACCCCATCAGCAACGAGTTCCACACTGTAGCTGAACATTGGGAACAGTACGATTTCTTTTTCGTGCACGTCAAGTACACTGACAGTCGAGGAGAGGACGGCGACTTTGAAGCCAAAAAAGCCGTGATCGAAGAGGTGGACGAAGCGCTACCCATTCTGCTCGATCTGCAACCCGACGTGTTGATCGTCACCGGTGACCACTCGACGCCCAGCCAGCTCAAGAGTCACAGTTGGCACCCGGTGCCGACACTGTTCTGGGCGCCAAGCACCGTCCAGACGGATGCTTCCACCGCCTTTGGCGAGACCGAGTGCAGCCGGGGTGGATTGGGGATCTTCCCAGCCACTGAGTTGATGCCATTGGCGCTGGCCCACGCGCAACGGCTGGCCAAATATGGGGCTTAGCCTTGGAGAGCGCACAAGTGGACGCAGATATCCGCTCTGCTGTAGGACACGGGTCCAGAAATCGATGCGTGCCGATTAGCGCTTATCTGCGTTCACAGCTTTCCGTCCCCACCACCAGGCTCCTGCTCCCACCAGAAGCAGCCCTACAACTGTCAGGCCGGCGATGATGACGGCGGCGTCAAACCAAAAATCGGTGGGAAAGAGACGAATGAGTGTGTCGTCGCGGTGAAAGAGCCAGGTGTCACCCTCAAAAAAGACGTGGTGGAACTCGGTGAAAAAGCTGCTGAAATTCACCACGATGAAAAACCCTAGCCCAGCCGCCAAAGACAAGGTGACGACCACGCTGACCAGAAGCGGCCGTGTCACCGTCTGGCGCCCCTTGCCCCGCCACGCCAACATCACACCACCGCCGACCAGCGCCACCAACGCCACCCAGAAAAGGAGCCGCGCGCGCTCAAAGACGCGGCGCACGTCGCGCATGTGGCGGACCTCACGCGCGTTGAACGCTGGTGCGCCCGTCTCTTGAAAGCGCGCCTCCTCCAAGACACGCAAGCCCCGCGATCCAACGATAGACTCGAGCGCCTTTTCGGCAAGCGCCGTCCGCTCCACCCTCGACAGCCGGTAGCCGCCAACCGGTACCGCCGTATCGGGCGGGAAACTGGCCTTGCCATACTCATAATGCACAAACCGCTCGTGCATCAACAACTGTACGTTCCCCATCAACAGAACCAGCGGCAACGTCAGCGCCACTACAACCTGCAAGACTCTTATCAACCAGCTTGGCATGTTTTCTCCGTTACTCGCCTTCCAGAAAATAGTGCATCATGATCAGATTGGTCAATTGTTCCACCGGTGCCCTGTCATCGGTGAAAACCGGACCATCGGCCAGCATCGGTTGCCAACTTGCCAGCGCCCATTCTCCCACCTGCCTCAGTAGCGGATCGTCCAACACCGCAAGGTTGAGACGCAGGTTATCAATTGAGGTGGGTTGCACCGTCGCGACCACGATGGCATTGAACGAATCAGGCACAGGGATGACGTGAGTCGAGGGAAAGATCGTGCGCAGGGTAGCGACGATCGCCTTTACCAACCGATAGTCGCTCTCGGTGCGCCCGACGTTGACAATCAGCACACCGTCCTCGTTCAGATGATCACGGGCCTGTTGAAAGAACTCGGCTGTCGTCAGGTGCCACGGAATATAGGGCAGCCGATAGGCGTCCACAGCAATTACGTCGTAGAAACGGTCGGTGGTGGCCAGAAAGTGACGCCCGTCGGCCACGACGGCGCTCAAATTAGGCAGGCTCGCCTTACTGATCCCAAAGAACTCTTGTCCAACGCGCACGATTTCGGGGTCAATCTCGACGCCGTCAATGGGCACCGGTCCATAGACGGCACTATACTGGCGGGCGATGGTCCCCCCCGCCAGACCCACGATTGCGACCCGTTCCAACTGCTCTTGCTGAAACGGCGGCGGGTTGAACAGCGGGCCAATCAAGAAATAGTCCCAGGTAAAGCCTGTCAGCAACTGCGTGGGGTGATAAAGCGAGTGCCAGCCCTGGCCCTCGTTAAGCAAGAGATAGCGCCAACCGTGCTCATCCTCAAGCACCTGGATTAGATTATAGGCCGACTCCTTTTCGAACAGCAACCGCCGGCCTTCCTCCACCGGCTTGACCGGCCCCGACAGCGTCAACCAGGCCATCCCGACCAGCACCAGCGGCATCCAAAGATAAGCCCACCATCGTCCACCCACGCGCGCCAACCCTACTAATGCCACCCCCATCAACAAAGCCGAAAACAGGAGAAAAGTGCGCGCCGTGCCCACAGCGGGGATCAGCAAAAGCACCGGTGCAAAGTTGCCGACGATGCTGCCCAGTGTCGAGACTGCGTACAGCCGTCCCGAAACATCACCAGCCGTCGTCACATTCTGCAAAGCTAATCGGATGGCGAAAGGGGAGACACAACCCAGCAGCGTCACCGGTAGTGCAAACAACACCAGCACGCTGCCAAAGGAGCCGACGATGACCGTCAGGTCGGCCGACAATTCGTTATTAGTGGGAAAAGCCCGCGCCGCCGCGTCGAGGATCGGGTCGGATATCAACGGGATCAAGCCAGCGGTAAACGCAGCCCAGATCACCAATTTATAGAGGGTAGTGAAACGGGGAGAGCGATCGGCCCAACGCCCCCCAATAAAGTAACCCAGCGTGAGATAAACTAAAATCAGGCCGATGATGTTGGCCCAGACAATGTTAGTGGTGCCAAAGACCGCTTGTAAAAGGCGAGCCGCCGACAATTCCACGGCCAACGTGGTCATCCCGGCGCAAAAGACGGTCAGGTAGAGGTAGCGGTTAGCTTGCTTTGATTCCAATATGGCCCTCAGGGATTGATCCAGACTCAAACCTGAGGGCCATTATAACGCGTAAGTGCATTCAGGCCAAGCCGCGCTTACAGGGGCACGGATTTTATTCTCGCTGTAACGCCCTGCTGCAGCCGCGGGTAACAAGAACGACCCTTGGCCCACGCCACATCACCGGCCAGACGCGAGAACGAGAATGTTCCGACAATCCATTAACACACACAGTCACGACGCGTAGGCAAAAGCCATGGCTGGACGGCGCGCAGGTGGCTGAATGTCTGAGAGCCAGGTCGCCATCCCAGCGGCAAACTCCTCGAAGGTGTTGGCCCGGATGCTAGATAGCGCAGCCACTTCATGTGGCAAGAGATCATAGCGGGTCAAGGCTTCGTCAGGTGCAGTGAGCAGATGTTGACGAAAGTGTTCATCGGCCAGGGCATCGAACAACACAGCTGATAGTTGATTGGCAGACATGGGCAAACTCCTGTAAAATAAGATATGTTCCTAGTATATGCCCACGTGCTAGACAAAGTGCTTACCAGAAAAAGCGCCCGAACACACAGAAAGGGGGGATCAAAGGTAAAGAACAGTACTCGTCATTACGCAGTTTGCGAAAAAGGGGGTCAGAGATCAGTAAGAGGCTGATTGGCCATAATACGTTGATACAAATCCTGCGTCGCGGGCGTGAGGGGCGCGCCCAACTCAACCTCGATAAACTGCTGCAGATCGTGGTAATAACGCAGCGCCTCAGCACGCCGACCTAGCTCAGCCAGACAGCGCATCACCCCTCGTCGGAAGGACTCGTGGTGAGGGTCATAGTTAACCGCCCGTCTATAGACGTCTAACGCGGCTTGGTGTTCCTGTTGCTGCATTAACAATTCACCCAGGCGCTCCAACGCCTCCAAATATCGGCTGGACAACTCATTAGCCTTTATCACACGCCATTCGTCGTAGGGGGAGCGATAATCCTCCAGAAAATCTCCCTGGTACAACTCTGTCGCCTGAGCATACAGCTCGGCAGCTCGCGCTGGATTGGCAGTCGCCATCGCTCCCGCCTGCACCAACAGTTGCTCGAACGCCTCCACGTCAAAAGTGTAGTTTAGACGACGGTTAAAATGATAGCGATCATCTTCAAAGATGACTGTTTCCAATGGGTCCAGCGCGCGCCGCAAGCGGTAGATGGTGATGTGAAAGGTACTGCGCAGCTTACCAGGCGACAAGTCGGGCCAAAAGGTATTAGCTAGCTGCTCCTTGGTCGCCGGTCCGTGACACAACAGGTAAAAGAACAAATCACGAGAGGTGATCGAACGCCAATCGCCGGGTGTTGCCGCACGTTCGCCAACGATCACGCGGGCGCGACCCAGGCCATAGATTCGCAGCGGCGGTTCCGGCTCTGCGGAGGCCACCTGGGCACTAGCAGGGAGCTGCCGTTCGGCCTGCTGCGCCTTTTCAAGCAGGCTGGACAACAGTTGACCACCGGCTCCTTGCTCGACGGCGTAGGTCAGCAATGGTTGCATTTGTGCCGCCAAAGGCACTAGAAAGGTATCGTAGCCCAGTTGTAACAGGCAATCAACGGCCTTTTCCAATTCAGCCAGGGCATCTTGTTTCCGAGCGGCCTGATAGTAGGCTTGAGCGCGATGGAGATGAGCGACGGCCAGCTCGCGGTTGGCCTTGCTGACCTGGAGCAGGTCGCAGGCTCGATCCAGATAGCGTAGCGCCAGAGGAACGCGCCCCTGCTCGTAACTGATGGCACCCAACGTCGTAGCACAACGTCCCAGGTCAAGGGTGGCGTTGTGTTCCTCAGCCCACTCGTAGGCGCGCCGGGCCATGTCCAGCGCCTGCGAGTAGTCGCCCTTTCGTCGATGCGCCTCGGCAATAGCGTCAAGCAGATACACCGACAAATGCGTCTCGACGGCTTGCTCAGCAATTGACTGGCTCTCTGCGTACGCGGCCAGCGCTTTGTCCAGGTCACCGGT
>CBFDAD010000130.1:0-5368 GCA_965602705.1 uncultured bacterium | reverse complement strand
CAATGGTTGAAAAGGGCTCCAAGGAAATGTACCTGCCCATCGTGCTCAGGAACCCTTAGGGAGCGGCAGGAACGCAGGCGTCAGGACGCTTGCACCCCGCGAAAGGTCCATAGTTTGTTGAATACATAGCCGACCACGACGCCTATCCCGATCGCGAGCACCTTGACCGGCAGGTCGGGCAGTTCTAGCTGCTTGTGCAGCAGGAGCAGTAACCCCTCGTGAATGCCCAACACCAGCAGCGTGACGACCAGAAAGCGGGTCGCCTGCGTGGCCACCTCGCGCCCGCCGCCGCCTGCACCAAAGGTCCAGTATTTGTTGAGCAGGAAGCTGTTGGCCGCGCCGGCCGAGAAGGAAAGGATGTTGGCGACCAGCGGGTCCAACCCTGCCAGGCGGGTTAGCAGGGCGAACAGACCCAGGTCTATAGCGGTGTTTAGCACACCGACGACGCAGAAACGGAGGAATTCGGCTGTCAGTTGCATTGGATCAGATCTCCTTTAAGCTGTCTGTAACGGCTCGTCAGATAGTTCCATGGCGAATGCGGGGATTTTGATCCCATCTGGGCCAGCGTCAAGCAGCTCGCCCAGGGTGTCGCGTAGACCGACCAGCTCCTGTTCGGTGTTGTAAAAGCCGGTGCTCACCCGCAGGCAGTAGGGCGGGTGGGGGATGGTACGGATGAGGGTGCCGCGCTGGATCAGGGCGCTCATCAATCCGGCCATGCGCCGGGGTGACCAGCCCGCGGGCACGAAATTGACCAGTCCCGCTTGACGCTCCGGCGGCGTGATGACCTGCACACCCTCCAACCCTGTGAGCAATTCGCGGCAGCGACCGGCCAGGTGAGCGATGCGCTGATAAGCCCACGCGGGCTCGACCGTCTCCTGGAACCAGCGCAGGGCGGCCAGTTGGCCGATGACGCCAGGCCGGTAGACGGTAGCCACGTGGTAGCGGGCCGCGCCAGGCATGGGCAGATAGTGACCCTGCCAGTCCTGGCGTTCGAAAGAGCTATAGCCGACGAAAGTGGGCTGCAAATCGGCCAGCCGGTCGGAACGGACATAGAGCGCGCCGGTGCCTTCGGGGCCACAGAGCCACTTTTGACCAGGCAGGGCAAAAAAGTCTACCTGTAGCGCGTCCAAATCTATGTCAAAGACGCCCGCCGATTGCGCCCCGTCCACCGCTACCATCACGTCCCGGCTGTGGGCGAACTGGATGATCTCCTGCAAGGGAAAGCTCGCACCACTTGAATAAGAGACGTGGGAGAGGACCAGAAGCCGGGTGCGCGGCGTAAAGGCACGCTCAATAGCCGGCAACGGATCGGCCCCCAGGCCGACGTCGGCAAAGCGCAGCAGCACGCGACGTCGCGCCTGTAGGACGTAGAGCGGATACAACGCGCCGGCGTGCTCAAGCGTTGTGGTGACGACCTCGTCGCCGGGTTGCCACTCCATCCCCCAGGTGACGATGTTCATGCCCTCAGTGGTGTGGTGGGTGAGAGCGATGGACGATTTGTCCACGTTAAAGAGCCGACCCAGCGCAGCGCGAGTTTGTTGCACGTTCTCTCCAAAGGTGATGTAGGCGGTGATATCGGCACGGCCGGCCTTGAGCTCGTGTTGGGCGACCTCGGCCATGGCCTGGGCCGCGACCCTGGGTAGCGGCCCACAGCTACCGGTGTTGAGGAAGGCGGCGTGTTGCACCGCAGGGAGTTGGTCTCGGATCTGGTCGAGTTTGGATTTCAAGTTTCACCTCGTGGTATCATGTAGACTGCAATTGGTGACTCATTATAGTCCAACACAAACGCTGGCACAAGCGCCACTTTCAACGGGATGTGGCGTGGCTGTGTTGGTGAAATGCGCCTGGCCCAGGGGTGACTTTTATTTCCTCTTCACCTGTGCTATACTGGCGACAATTCTGTAAATTATTGAGCTGTTGGGTAGAGGTAGCGGCTATGACCGAATTGGACGCCAAGGGGCTGTTGCGCCCGGTCTTCCCCGGGTTGGAGGAGGAAGACCTGACCGAGCTGGCCAGTGTGGCTGAAATACGCACCTATCCAGCCAGTACCGTGTTCTGTCACGAGGGCGTGCACGAGGATACCTTTTATCTCATCGTTGAAGGGCACGCCTACGTCACCAAGTACTTTGACGAGGAAAAACCGCGGCGCCTGCTGCATCTGCTGGGGCCGGGTGACTTTTTTGGCGAGATTGCTTTGGTAGAGGAAGGCCCGCGTACGGCTACCGTTGACACGGACGGTCCTATCACCTTGTTAGAGATCCAGCGGGATGATTTCTTGCGGGTGCTCAAACGCAGTGCACCGATGGCCATCCGCGTCGTGTTACAGGTCACCTCTCGTTTGCGCGACGCCGACCAGACCGCTATCCGGGACCTGCGCCGTACAAACGCGGAACTGCGCCAGGCCTACCACAAACTGGAACGGCTGGACAAGGCCAAGGCAGATTTCATCGGCGTCGTCGGCCACGAACTGCGCACACCATTGACCGTTATCTCAGGTTACGTCGATATGCTCAGGGACCACGCAAAGGTTCGCGAGGACGAAAGCCTGCGCATGTTGTCTCAGGGTACCCTCACTGGCATGCGTCGCTTGCAGAGCATCATCGATAATATCCTGGATGTGTCCAAGCTCGATAGCGCTGTGCTGGAGGTGCGCAAGGTGCCAGCGTCGATTGTTGTGCTGATCAAAGAGATCGAGGCCGGGTTTAAAGACGCGCTAGAGGAACGCCGGCTCCAATTCAGAACGCATGGCCTCAGTGAACTGCCCTTCATAATGGCTGACGGTGACTTGCTGTATAGAGCCTTTTATCAGCTCATTATGAACGCGATCAAGTACACACCCGATGGTGGTCAGATCACCGTCAGCGGACGGGAGATTCAAGACGACGGCGGTCAGAAAGCCATCGAAATCGTCATAGCCGACACCGGTATCGGCATTGACGAGGAGTTCCACGGACTGATCTTTGAAAAGTTTTATCAGACCGGTCAAGTGATGCTACACTCGTCGGGCGCGACCAAATTCAAGGGGGGCGGTCCTGGCCTGGGTCTGGCGATCGCTAAAGGTGCTATCGCCGTTCACGGCGGAAAGGTGTGGGTCGAAAGCCAGGGATATGACGAGGAAAATTTCCCCGGTAGTCGATTTCACGTGCAACTTCCCTTGGCCGAGTGGAGAGAGGCCAACAAGCTGGAACATACCTAATAAGCACACGTCCTTTGAGACATCACGCTCCCATCTGCAAACAAGGCAGGTGGGAGTTTTTATTGGGAGACTAGACGGTATGGTCTCTGAACTGGCTCATGTACAGACGATGGTAGAAGCCACGTGCTGCCAGTAGTTCGTCGTGGGTGCCGCGCTCAATGATGCGACCGTCATTGATGACCAGGACCTTGTCGGCGTCGCGGATGGTGCTGAGCCGGTGCGCGATGACAAAACTCGTCCTGAGCGGAGCCGAAGGGTTGGTGCGCCCTTTCATGAGTCGCAGTAGGGCTTGCTGGATGCGGACCTCGGTGCGGGTGTCAACGCTGCTGGTGGCCTCGTCGAGGATGAGGATGCCAGGGTTCGCCAGCACCGCGCGGGCGATGGCCAGCAATTGCCGCTGGCCCTGGCTCAGGTTGCTGCCGCGCTCCGAGAGCGGCGTGGCGTATCCTTGGGGTAGGCGGCGAATGAACTGGTCGGCGTCTGCCAGCCTGGCTGCTGCGATGCACTCCTCATCCGAGGCGTCTATTCGCCCGTAGCGGATGTTTTCCATCACTGACTCTGAGAAGAGGAAGGTGTCTTGGAGTACGATCCCCATTTGGCGGCGCAAACTCGCTTTCTGTATCTGTCGGATGTCGTGTCCGTCAATGTGGATTGATCCACCGTCGATGTCGTAAAAGCGCGTGAGCAGGTTGATGATGGTGGTCTTGCCTGCACCTGTCGGGCCGACGAGCGCGATCGTCTGTCCTGGTTGGGCGGCCAGGCTCATGTCCTTGATGACGGGCACGCCGGGTACGTAGCCAAAGTTCACGTGGTCAAAGCGCACCTCGCCAACGATGTCGTCCAGCGCGACGGCGCCTGGTGCATCGCTCAGCTCTGGCTGCGTGTCAATGATCTCAAAGACGCGCTCCGCGCCGGCCAGCGCAGTCTGGACCTGGTTGTAGAGGTCGCCCAGGTGGCGCAGCGGCGCGGCGAATTTGCGCGAGTAATTATAAAAGGTGGCGATGGTACCGATCGTGGCCCAGCCCTGCAGTGCCATCCAACCACCTAGCCCAGCGAGCACGGCGATGTTGGCGTTGCTTAGAATGCCCATCAGCGGCGGGACCAGCATCGCGTACGTCTGAGCGCGGATGCCGACCTGGCGCACCATCTCGTTGGCCGCGTCGAAATCTGCCAGCACAGTGGCCTCCTGCCCGAACGCCAGCACGACCCGCTGCCCGCTGAACATTTCCTCCAGCTTGCCGTTCAACTGTCCAATGCGCATCTGGTAGTCGCGGAACCCGTGGCGGGTGCGTTTCCCCACAAAACCCACCAGTCCCATCATCAAGGGGAAGACGATCATCGAACCCAGCGCCAGCCAGAAGTTGATCGCGAACATCATCACCAGGATGCCCACCAGTGTCAACAGACCGGTAAACAGCTCCGTCACATTTTGGGCGAGCACGCGGCTGATGGCGTCTATGTCGTTGGTAAGGCGGCTCATTAACTCGCCATGCCGGTGCCGGTCGAAAAAGCTGAGCGAGAGCGTCTGCAAGTGTTCAAAAAGGTCGCGGCGCAAAGTGCGCAACGCCTTTTGGGAGATCCTGGCCATTATCACGCTCTGGGTGACCTTGGCCAGCCACGCACCGATGTAGGCCCCAAGCATCAGCAATATGATGCGCTGTAGCCCGGCCAGTTCACCAGCAGCGATGAAATCGTCAATGGCGACGCCAATTAGAAAAGGCGCGAGCAGGTCCAAGACCGTGCTTGCCATTGCCAAAATAAACACGCCGATCAGTGCCCAATGATAGGGCCGCAGGGTGACGAGCAGCCGATGCAACGCGCTGCGCGCGTCGCGGGCTTTTTCTATTTTAGCTCCCCTGCTTCTGCCACCGGGGCCTGGCATACCGGTCGCCGGTGGGGGTGCGGGTTGACTGGACCCCGCGTCAGCTTGTTGGTTAGCCATTGGCGGCTGCCCCATCACCTAATTGAGACTGGTAGATTTCCTGGTAGATAGAACTGGATGCCATCAACTCGCTATGGGTGCCCGCGGCAGCAACGCGTCCTTTGTCCAGGATCACAATCTTGTCGGCGTTGAGCACCGTGCTGATGCGCTGTGCGATGACGAAACTTGTCCGGAGCGGAGCTGAAGGGTTGGTGCGGTCCTTCATCAAGCGTTCTAACGCGGCCTGAAGT
>CBFDAD010000129.1:0-5426 GCA_965602705.1 uncultured bacterium | reverse complement strand
GCATCGTGTGGGAAGCGGCCATGACCGCCAGCAAGTACAGGCTGGATAATTTGACCGCCATCCTTGACTACAACGGCGTGCAGTTGGATGGCCCAGTGTGTGAGGTGATGCCCCTGGAACCCCTGGTGGACAAGTGGCGGGCGTTTGGCTGGCACGTCTTTGAGATCGATGGCCATACCGTGCGCGAGATTTTGGATCCGTTGGACGCGGCGTTTGGTATCCACGGCAAACCAACCATGATTGTCGCGCATACGGTCAAGGGCAAGGGCGTCTCTTTCATGGAAAACGACTGTGCCTGGCACGGACGAGCTCCCAGCAAAGACGAGTTCGAGCGGGCACTGGCAGAGCTGCAGAAAGGATTGGCACGATGACGGCGACTACAGATAGACGATCAATCCGCCACGTCTATGGCGAGACCCTGGTAGCGTTGGGAGAGCGTGACGAGCGCATCGTCGTCATCGATGCCGACATGGCCCCCGGCACTATGACTTTTATGTTCAGAGAGCGGTTCCCCGAACGCTTTTTCGACGTCGGCATCGCCGAGCAGAACCTGGTCGGCGTCGGCGCTGGTTTTGCGCTGGGCGGGCACATCCCATTTATCAACACGTTCGCTTACCTGTTGGCTCTGCGTGCTGCGGAGCAAGTGCGTTCTTGCGTGTGTTTCGCCAGGACCAACGTAAAGATCGCTGCCGGCTACGGCGGCGTATCAGGTGCAATGGACGGCGCTTCCCACTGCGCGATCATGGACCTCGCCGTGGTGCGCAGCTTGCCCAATTTGGTGGTGTTGTCGGTCAGCGATGGGGTTACGACCCACGCTGCGACTGTTGCCGCGGCTGAATACGATGGCCCCGTTTACCTGCGCCTGAGCCGGGCCACCGTACCTGACGTCCATCCTGAGGGCTTTGAGTTTCGAATCGGGCAGGGGGTCATTTTGAGGCCGGGGGGCGACGTTACTTTGGTGTGCACCGGTGTCATTCTGGGACGGTGCCTGGCAGCGGCAGAGGAATTAGCAAGCCAGGGGGTTGATGCGCGCGTGCTGGAGATCCATACCTTGAAGCCTATGGACCGTGAATTGCTGCGGCAGGCCGCCGATGAGACGGGGGTCATCGTCACGGTGGAAGAGCATAACATCGTAGGTGGCTTGGGCGCCGCTGTGCTCGAAGCTCTGGCGGACACGTGCCCGGTCCCGGTGGTGCGCGTCGGAATCAAGGACGTTTTTGGGGAAACCGGTCCCTACGAGGCGCTGCTCGATAAGCTCGGCCTGGGCGTCGAGGACATCGTGTCTGCTGTCAATCAAGCGCTCAGGCTTTAAGAGGAACGACTACCGAAATAGTGGGCCACTTTTGGGGCCATGCTAATCCGAAAGAGTCCGGTGGGGAGGCCCGTGGCGTAGCGACCCGACTTGCTCATCCCTCTGGCCTGAGTTAAAATAGTCGTATACGGTGAGTTTGTTCTTGTCGACTTTTACTGACATCATAGATAAGCTGGAATTGCGGGGGGGCTCTTTGCTTCGCTGCGTCGCGCAAATGCTGCGGCAGGCATTTGGTTCACCTCGCTAACTTCCTTGCCCAAGGAGCCTATGGTCTTGCACGAAATAGTCGCTAATCTGCATCTTCACACCGCTTTTTCTGACGGCGCCTGGTACCATACCCAGATTGCTCAAGCTGCCGCCGAAGCGGGCCTTGACTTGGTCATCGTCACCGATCACAACGTCTGGGTAGACGGTGTTGAAGGTTACTATGATGGCGTGCTGTTGCTGGTCGGCGAAGAGGTCCACGATGTACAGCGGTTGCCTCAGTGTAATCACCTGCTGATTTTCGGGGCTGAAGACGAGATGGCTCCCCATCCGGGTGATTCTCAACAGCTCATCAACGCGGCAAACGAAAGAGGTGGGCTGTGTTTTCTGGCTCACCCTGTTGAGCGTGGCTCTCCCCTTGATCCCGAGTTGGCTGCTATACCCTGGGTGGATTGGGAGATCAATGGCTACGCCGGCATTGAGTTGTGGAACTATATGTCTAGTTTCAAGGCGCTGGTCCAGACCAAGCTCGCCGCACTTTTTTACGTCTTGTATCCGGACTTTGGTGTCAAGGGACCCTTTCAGCACAGCTTGCGATTGTGGGATAAGCTCCTGCGTGAGGGGCGACGTGTGGTTGCCATCGGCGGCTCTGATGCCCATGGCAACAGTTACGCCTTGGGCCCCGTGCGTCGCGTTGTGCTTCCCTACAGTTACCTCTTTAACTGTGTCAACACACATATTCTCACCTCAAGTGCACTGACACGGGACGTTGCGGCTGCCAAGTCCGCCCTCTACGAGGCTCTGCGCGATGGTCATTGCTTCATCGGCTACGATGCGTTGGGCCCCACGCGCGGGTTTCGCTTTTTCGCTCGTAGTGGTTCCTACTTGGCGAACATGGGCGACGAGTTGAAGCGCCAGGCTGCCATTAGCTTTCAGGTCGAATTGCCCGCACCTGCCGACACGCGCTTGCTGTGCAACGGCGAGGTGGTCGCTCGCGGCAACGGTCAGCGCCTGGACTATACCACAGCCGTCCCGGGCGTCTACCGTGTAGAGGTCTACCGGCGCTATCGTATGCGCCAACGGGCCTGGATTTTCAGCAACCCCATCTACGTTTACTGACCCTTGCGCAGCCGTAAGCCGATATACGCCAGCACTGCCGCCGCTGCAAAAATCCACAAAGCCCAGCGGCGCCAGGTTGCCGGTGGGATATGAGGCAGGTGGATACCTGACGGCGAAGGTGAGGTTGCCGTCGGGCGATTCGCGCGGATGGCTTCCAGGGTTGCCGTGTTCACGGGTGGGGTGCCCGTCGGTGGCACGCGTAGTGGCGAATGGAAGGGCGTTGCCGTGGGCTGAGATAGGGGGGACGAGACGCTCGTGGTCGGCCTAGCAGGCGCATAGGCCAGCGGTGAAGAAGGCGTGAAATCGCCCTCGCGCACGACGCGCCAGATCAAAAGCACCACCAATAGGCCCAAGGCCAGCACTAATGAGATAAATAGACGGGTTCGAAAGCTCACCTGGCTTCTCAGCTTCACCTCTGCGAATTTTTAACTTCTGCCTCTCGCATAGAAACGTCCGGCGCGTTGCGGCTGTGCGAGTATGGCGCGATTATACCATCCCCTGGTGTTAAATCAAGGGTTTCTTTTGACTCGCCTTATAGTGCGTGCTATACTCCGCGCCGACTTGACGCCGAGAGGAGGTGGGGTGCTAAACATGGAAAGATTGTTGACACTGGAAGAGATTCGTGCGCAGTTGGACCGACTGCCCGGCTGGGAGCAGGATGGGAATGAGATAATGTGGCGCTACAGAGCGCCTAGTTTTGCGGCCGCCATCTCGCTGGTCGACGCCGTGGCTGACCTGGCCGAAAAGGCCAACCATCATCCGGACATCCTCGTCCAATGCTGCAATGTAGAATTATTCCTCAGCACACACTCGGCTGGAGGTTTAACATCTCGGGACTTTGCCCTGGCCGCTCAGATCAATCGACTCGTAAGTTGATCATCCAGGTGTGTTTGCCTTTGCCCCCGACCTGTAATATAATTTCCCCACAAAACCATACCGTTTGAGGACAAGGTCTGCGTTGGAAGAACTAGATATCAAGGCAGTTGCCCCCCAGACACAGGAGTCGTTGCTCCAACCAAGCGCAAGGGCTGTACCCGACGTCAGCGAGGACGAGGCCGAAGAGCCGAGTCGGGGAGGGCGGCAATTGCTGCGTGAGGTCGTTGAGACCATTCTGTTAACATTGGTGGCCTTTCTGGTCATCAACACAGCCACCGGCCGCTTTCGTATCGAAGGGCCGAGCATGGAGCCCAATCTATTTGAGGGGCAATATCTCATCATCAACAAGATTGTTTACAAGCTCCATCCACCGCGACGGGGTGACATCATTGTTTTTCGGCACCCGCGGAACGCCGAGCGCGATCTGATCAAGCGCGTCGTTGGCCTGCCTGGCGAGGCGGTCGAGGTCCGCGAGGGCCAGGTTTACATAGATGGCACGTCTCTGGAGGAGCCTTATGTGTCGTATGGGGATCGTTATTCGGCCCGTTATGAGCTGGGACTCGATGATTTCTTTATCCTGGGTGATAACCGTCCCAACTCGGAGGACTCACGCAACTGGGGTGTGCTCAAGCGAGATCAGATCATAGGAAAAGCCTGGATTTCCTATTGGCCGCCCGGTGAATGGGGCGCGGTGCCGCATTGCAGTGCTTCAGAGAAGACTGCCGCGCAAGGGCAAAAAGCAGGCGCAGACGGTTACTGAGTCAGAAACACGGAAACCTTGGGGGCCGATTTACAGTCTGGGCCAGCGCCAAACGCAGCGCTGCTGACGTTGGCATCAAAATCGTAATGCAAAGAGGTTGAGGACGCCTATGAACGGGGAAGAGAACGAAACCGAAGAATTCTGTACCAGTTGTCATATTGGTGTGTTGCGCCTTCATCGGACCACCTATACCTGCTGGCACGACGGGCAGTTTATCGTGATGCCGGGTGTAAGGGTCTGGCGCTGTGACTTTTGTGGTGATTCTTTTTATGATGACGAGTTTCTGACTCGCCTGGTTTTGCTATTGGGGCCTGATGCTAATGTGGAAATGCAGCGAAAATGGCGCACCCCTGGTCTGGATGAAAATTGGGGCGTAGACGTCGGCGACCGACGCCGCATCTGATGGGAGCAAGACAATGCATCTTTGGCACGATATCTCGCCAGGGCCTGATGCGCCCGATATAGTCCACGTTATTGTGGAGATTCCCAAGGGCAGCCGAGGCAAGTTTGAACTGCACAAACAAACGGGGATAATCAAGTTGGACCGGGTGCTTTATTCGTCCCTACACTACCCGGGAGATTATGGCCTGATCCCTCAGACGTTTTACGACGATGGAGATCCGCTCGACATTCTGGTGATGACCAACACACCGACTTTCCCTGGTTGTCTGCTGGAGGCACGCCCCATTGGTTTGTTTCGCATGACTGACCGGGATCTGCCCGACGATAAAGTGCTGGCTGTGCTGCAACACGATCCCTTTTTTGATGAATATAATGACATAACCGATATTCCGCGGCATTTTTTGGCAGAGATGCAGCATTTTTTCTCGGTCTACAAAGACCTGGAGCTCGTGCGTACCCAGTCGCTGGGCTGGGAACCGGCCGCGGCTGCTCGACAGGCAATTCGACACGCCATCCGCTTGTATAAGAAAGAGTACCTTCAGCCAAAAAAGACGGACGAATGATGTTTTACTTGAGATGCAGCCCGGTTCAGATGCCCGACGTTTACCCCGCACTGGACAACGACGATAAGGATCATCCTGAGCTCGTCGAAGGATTCTGAGCTCGTCGAAGGATTGGAGTGATTCATGACTGGCGAGGCGCCTGTGAGACGACTCAGACAAGAGAGAGAGACAGCTCTACCATCAGACCAGG
>CBFDAD010000128.1:0-5476 GCA_965602705.1 uncultured bacterium | reverse complement strand
ACTCCCTCAATTTCATATTCTACTGGATCCTCTAGTGTTACTATATTTGTCTCTGAACTGTTAATAAATTGAATCGAAGCATACAAAGTCGTAGTTTTTCCAGAACCCGTGGGGCCCGTCGCCAGGATCATTCCCGTTGGGATTCGCCGGTTCTGTGCCATTGGCTGCATGACCCAGTTTGTGGTTATCATCGTTCGTGCTTGCAGACAGCTTCACCCATGCCGTCGAACATGGACAGAAGCTGGCGCCGTTCCTCGCCAAGAGCCTTCCTCAGCCCGTTTCCGCACACCGTTATCACAGGCGATGTCTGGCGCTCCTCGCCAGTTCGTCGGCCCTGGGCGTCCACGCCGACGACGAGTGTGCCTCCATCAGAGTTGGCAAAGGCGACCAACGTCTCGGACATCGCCTCGACGTCGGGCTCCGGCTGGTATTCAACCAACGAGCCTGGCCCCCTACTTGTCAAATCCGTCAGCATCTGCCTCGTCATATAACGTGCTCACACCTCTTATCTAACAGGGTCACTCAGCGATGCATTATACCGCAGGTACCCTACTTTGACCACTACAACAGCGCTTCGCATTTTGCGCCTCTCGCGCTCCGTGCTATAATGCATCCAATCCTTGCCGACCCGAGGGATACAGTTGCACCTCGATGGTTCTGCGTGCCCGCTATGCTGGAGCACCCAGGATGTAGTAATATATCGTTTGACAGACAATCAGAATACCCGTCAATCCCTATCTATGAACAAGGAGCAGCCGATATGAGCCCAGAGCCAACCTCTATCCCGACGAATGATTTCTCCACGGAAGCAGCCTCACAACCGTCTGCCGCCCAGATTTTTTTATGCACCCAATGCGGGGCCGAAATGGGTTGGGACGCCGACCACAAGATGCTGAGCTGTGCCTTTTGTGGTCACCAGCAGCAACCGGACCAGGTCGGAGAGATTGTCGAGTACGACCTGGAAGAGTTTCTACGCAGCGGTGCGGACAAGGCCCACGGTTACGGCACAGAGACCAAAACCATCAAATGTCAGCAGTGCGGCGCTACCACCACTGTCGAACCGAGTGTAACCTCCACCGAGTGCCCTTTTTGCGGCTCTAACGTGGTGTTGGAGCAAGAGACCGCTGCCGACATCATCCAGCCTGAGTCGGTGGTCCCCTTTCAAATCAGCCAGGACGTGGCTTTGCGCAAATACCGGGAATGGTTGGGCAAGGGCATCTTTCGCCCTGGCGACCTGGCTAAACGAGCCGGGCGTGGGCAGCTTTACGGCGTCTACTTGCCCTTTTGGACCTTTGACGCCGAGGCCTTTTCGCGCTGGCGGGCTGATGCAGGCTATTACTACTATGTGACTGAAACCTATACCACCACCGAAGACGGGAAGCGCGTCACCAAGACCCGCCAGGTGCGCAAGACCCGCTGGGAGCCAGCCTGGGGCCAGCATTCGGGCAGCTACGACGATGTATTGGTTTACGCCACGGACAGCATTGATCAAAAGATCTTGGAAAAAATCTACCCCTTTGACACCAAGCAACTCGCCACCTATGCACCCCACTACCTCTCGGGCTGGCGAGCCGAACAGTACCAGATTGACTTGCGCACAGGCTGGGACATGGGCCAGCAAAAGGTCAAAAAATACGAGCGAGATGCCTGCGCCCAGCAGATCCCTGGCGACACCTACCGCAACCTGCGCGTCAACACCACCATCTCAGACACCACCTTCAAGCACGTGTTGTTGCCGGTGTGGATCGCCTCATATCCCTACAAGGACAAGGTCTACCGCTACATGGTCAACGGTCAAACCGGCAAAGTCCAGGGCGAAAAGCCAGTCAGTTGGATCCGGGTGACCATTGCCGTCGTCATCGTCCTGATCATCATCGCCGTCATCATCTACCTGTCCAGCCAGGGCGAAAGTGCTGACGTCGGTGCACTGCTGACTATGTGGGGTCTGGTATGACCTGGCGGGTTGAACTTCACTCGCATACCTACTATTCCAAAGATTCGCTGCTCCTGCCAGCCAGGATCATTGAGGACTGCCACGCCAAGGGCATTGATAAGCTGGCTGTTACAGATCACAATGCCATCGCTGGCGCGTTAGAGTTGAGAGAAATGGCGCCGGAGTTGGTCATCGTCGGCGAAGAAATCATGACCACAGAGGGAGAGTTGCTGGCCTTTTTCGTGCAAGAGTGGGTACCCCCCGGCCTCACTCCCCAGGAGACTATCGCGCGGCTGCGTGACCAGGGCGCCTTTATCAGCGTGGCGCACCCTTACGACCGGCTACGCCACGGCGCCTGGCAAGAGCCAGCCTTGCTGGCGATCATCGAGCAGGTAGATGCACTGGAGGTGTTTAACTCCCGCTGCGTCTTTAACGCCGACAACGCCACCGCCCTGGCCCTGGCTCAGCGCCACGGCAAGCTCAAGACGGTTGGCTCCGATGCCCACACCGCCCGCGAACTGGGCCGGGCAACGGTCGAGATCGAGCCCTTTGACTCAGTGGAGACGTTCCGCGCCAATCTGGCGACGGCCCGCGTGCGCACCGACCTCAGTTCGGTCTGGATTCATCTCGCCTCGACCTACGCCAAGTGGGTGCGCCAGCTAGGGCTCAAGCCCCAACCGGGGACCTAACGCAACCCCAAGGTGCCAGGCACTCCTTGTACCTGGCACCTATTTTCGTCAGCCAACTCACCGCCTGGGCAAACGCAATGGCAAACCGGACAAGTTGCTCTCCGGGGCAAGTAGCCGTTCCTCCCCCCGGCTCTGCGTTGTGCGCTGCTGCAAGGCCAGCGGCATGAAAAAGTCGTACCGGTTCCCGAACACAAACCGGCCCAGGCGAAGGACAACCGCCGTCAACTGATTCTGATCCGGATCCCGATCATAGGTTTGGCAAGCAGCATGGTGCCAGCCAGCGCCAGCCCCCTGGGAAAAAAGCCGCAACTGCTCCTCATCCAACCCGTCCACGTCGGCGTCACTGTAGCGCCAGGTCACTGAGAAAGGCCGGGTCAGGGCCAAGTCAACCGGCTGTCCAGCGCGCGACGCTGTCAGCGAAAAAGCGACGTCGGCCAAATTGATCAAGCTCTTTGGGGACGCCGCTGGCAAGTCCGGGGTATATACGACCTCAGTCGGCGTGACGACAACCCCAGCCGGAAAGACGAGCACCACCGCGCCGGTGGCGCTGGTGAGAACCGTCGTGGCTGTCGGCACCAACGTAGCCTTCACAGTTATTGGGACCGACCAAGCTTGATGGTTGTTTGCCTCATCCTGCTCCGGCACCCGCGCCTCCTCGTCCACCACAACCCGAACGCGGTATAAATCGTGGTCAAAGAGCGACCCGGTCAAACGGGTCGTCAAATCGACCTGGGTGTCCACGGCCAATGGGGGCACCGGCAGAGACCCTGATGCGACGCGTGCGCCCTCGAACGCCGTTTCCAGGTAAGCCGTCGCGCTCACCGCCTGGCTGGGCCAATCGCCCTGGTTGCGCACGCTGCTGGTCAGCACCAACGTGTCCGTCAACCCTAATGAGCCAGCCTGCGGCGGCAACAACCGGTAAAACAGATCCACCGGCAGCAAATCAGGCCGCAGGTCCAGCGTTACCGTGGCGACGTTGTTCCACTCTCGCGGTTCGTGAATTTGATTCTCCGGGTCCAGCGCCAGACGCAGTTCGTGCCGCCCTGGCGCAGCCAGCGTCGCCGTCAGCGCTGGCAAGGTGACCAGTCCTTCGCAACGAGCTGGCACGGTAACCCATGCGTCGTGGCCCCAAACAACGGTACCGCTTTCACCTGACAAGACCTCGAAACGAGCGAGGACATCTGGCGCCGCCAGCTTGCCCCGGTTGCCGATGGTCCCAGTTGAAGAGACGGTAAAAGTCAACAGCCCGGCGGTGCCGGTGTGGGTCGCGGTAGTGGTCGACGTGAAACTGGGCCAGGCAGCGACGAGCCGGGCGTTCAGGTCGACGTGGCGCGTGTCACTGAGAGCGCCGGTATAGCTGGCATAGGCCTCGCCCATCGGTGAGATCGCTTTGCTGCCGCTGTAAAACAGATAACCGTTGTACTGTTGATCGTCCGCTAGACTGTACCAGGCCCAGGCCTGCACCAGGCGATAGTCGTCGGCCGGATATCCGATCTCTGGATCCACCTCGTGCAGAAACAGGTCAAAGGTCCGGGTCATAAACCGGCTGACGCGTTGCGGCGTGAACTGAGGGGCAAAATAGGTAGGCCACAGGACGCCGTATTCGGAGATAATCAAGGGTCTATCCTGGTATCCCCGCTCCTTCATCCACGCCCGCATCGCCTTGATGTTGTCCCAAAAGATGCCAATGTCATCCCCCTCTTCGACTGTATAATTCATAGCACAGCTAGGGTCCACGCCAGGAGGGGTGCTGGCCCCCCACGAGTTGTACACTTCGCGCAGGATAAAGGCGTGGATGTTCCACACGTCCACCGGCAGCGGCGTGCCATAAGTTTCCAGAAAAGTGTCCCACACGATGTCCAGATACGCCAATCGACAGGGGGTGGGCTGGACAATGCCGCCGTTGGCGATGAGAGCGGTGGGGTCTAGACCTTTGATGTACTCGTAAAAATCGTGATAGACGATGGCATAAACCTCAGGCAGGATCGGGTCCCCTTGGTAGAACGAATCCGGCTCGTTGCTCATCAGCCACAGCGAGCCGGGGTGTGCAGCGGCGATTTGCGCAATCGTCGCCTTGCTGGGTCTAACCGTCACCTGACCGGGGTCGTGGCGGTCGGCGCCAGCGTGAAAGCGGATGAGCTGAACGTAGACCAGTTGGTCAGGATGAGCAGGGTCGAGACTGGCTCCCCAGTCACTGTACCAGCCGGCGTGCAGTTGCGCCACGTCATAACCGGACAGCGAGCCACTGGCGTCAAAGCCAAAACGATCACGAGCGTTGCCATAAGGCGGTATGAAATGCTGACCCGAGTTCAAGCTCTGGGGCACGGCTTGCGGCGCTGCCTGAGACGCGATCCAGCCAATAGCTACGGTGAACAGCAAGCCCAGGGTTAGGGGCAGGACCAATATCCTTGGTCTTTTTATCGTCACACTTTCCTTCCTAACTCGCATCATCCCGCCACCCACAGCCATATTACTTGAAAACAGCCAGAAGATCAAGGTGACCGCATCCGCAAAAACCAGCGTCGCTGCGCTATCAGACACATTGACACACCGGCCAAGTCGTGTTATAAAGGGGTTACACAGCAGCCTCAAACCATCTCGTTTTGTAATTCATTCGGAGTACTCACATCGCGAAATACTGGCACCAAGGCAAACGTGGTTCGTGCAAGCACGCTATTCCCTTAACGATGACGTTCACCGCAGGTGATGACGTCATCCCCTCGCCTAGCCGCCCTCATCGATGCTCAGGGAAATAGTGTGCAAGGCTCAAGAAATTGACCAAAGTCAGGCTCTATCTGCGGAAACAGCGCTGAACCCGCACGCATGATCGCAATCAGAGAATTCTCGTCCCGCC
>CBFDAD010000127.1:0-5499 GCA_965602705.1 uncultured bacterium | reverse complement strand
CAAGCCGCCCCAGGCTCTCCAACAAGGTGGCCAGGGCGACGCGATAGTTGATATTGCTAGGCTTTAAGGCGATGCCTTGAAAATAAGCTGCTATCGCCGCCTCCGGGTCCTCGGCCCGCCGGTACATCTCCGCCAAGGTGATATATGGCTCAGCAGACGTGGGATTGGCGGCAGCGGCCTCGTTCAATATCTCCACCGCCTTTTCAAAACGTCCCATTTGCTCATTGGCAAGCGCCATCGTCGTAAACACGTTTATCAAACGTGGCTCGATCTCGACCGCTTGCTCGTACGCACCGACAGCCGCCTCGAGCTTGGCCTTCCACTCGGTCTCTAAACGGCCCAGTTCCGCTTCCAAAGCAGCCTTTTGCTCCTCGCTGGCGGCAGCCAATTCGGCTTGTACGGTCGCCATTTGCTGGCGCAACAAGCCCGCCTCGGTCTGCAACAGGTCGCCGTGAATCATGTGGGTCTGCTCGTAACGGTCGTCCAAAGCCAGCGAACGGAGAACAACTTCGCGGGTCTTTTCCAAATCTCTCAATTGGTACAGGTAAACGGTCGACAACTCGTTCCAAATAATCGTGTTTTGTGGACTGAGCGTAGTGGCCTCCTGGAAATAGGCAATGGATTGATCGATGCGCTCAGCCGCGCTTTCAGGGGTCGTGCTCAAGTCGGCCCAGTTCTTATACAGCCGTCCCAAATTAGCCGTGTGGTCGGTGTTGAGCGGATTCACCTGTCGCGCCTGCAACAGTATCGTACGCGCCGATTTCAACAGATCTTCACGACACAGACGTGCGGTTTGCTCAATGGACATGGAAAGCACAGCCGAGATATCCGGCTCTCCGGTGATAAAGCACCCGTCAACCGGAGCCGACTTGGACTTTTCCAGGTAGGCGGAGCCGGCCCACAAATAGTAAAAGTCCTCATTGGGCGCCAGTTCCAGGGCACGCTTGTGCTGAGCGATGGCGAGGTCCCATTGTCCTTGCCGGCTCCATTCTTCGCCCTGCTTGTAGACCACGTCGGCGCGGATGACCTTGACGTTGGTCTGGTTCATAACGAACAGGGCCAGAGCGAGCAAAGGAACGGCCGCCATCATGCCCCAGGGTGTGGCCCAAGGTTTGGGCAAGCGTTTGCCGATCAGCAAACATCCCCCGGTCACCAGAATAAAGAGAAACACAAAGATGTAAAAAGCAACCAGAATGGAGGATAGATACATCGACACATCGAGCAAGTCAGTGATCAAACCAACCAGGTTGGTCTGATCCACGTTGCGCTGCATTATACCCAGTTGCAAATGCCGATCTGCGATGCTAAACAGAACAACTAGAGCCACCAGAACAGCGACCGATACCAGTAAAAGCGTCCCCCATCCCGCATCCTCCGCACGTCGCTTAAACAGACCACGCCGCGCCATCTCAGAAACAGACACCACGCTGCCGATCAATAGCGCTAACAAGAGCAGCCCTAGCGTCATAAAGGAAGAGGTCGCTTCGGGACGCTTGCTCCCCCGTGGGGGGAGCACGGTCAGGTCGTGACTGATGATTTGCCAGGCCTGGCCGCTCCAGCACGGGTAAATCATGCGCCCCGTCTGTGGGTCGCAGCTCTCGTCAACACTGATCCGGCCGGCGTTGGTGACAAAGTCGAAACCCAGTGTGCCCATGACGAGCGCGAGCACAAAGGCGGAGACCAGCACGGGGCCCAGCCACGAAGGCAAGCCGGCACCGGTCTTTCGGGGGCGTGACTGGGCAGGGCTTCGCCGTGACCGTCGGCGCTTCTTGTGCCGCGTCTTGCGCGACGTCTCGGTTGACTCCACCGTGGCCGTCTCCGGCACATCCGCCGCCTCCGCCGCCGTCTGTTTGAGCATCCCCGTCCCCAGCAGCACCAGCAGTGCCGCACAAACCCAAAAATAGGTGCGGGTGGCCGCAATAGCGATACCAAAGTGAATTTCGACAAAGTGAGCGATAATGGTGGCGACCAGGCTGAGGATCAGAATCTGAGGAACCCCATTTGCTCGTTCCTCAGACGCCTCTTGTTGTTTAAACGTCGCCTGGCCCAGGAAATAAAACAGCACACCGATGCACACCAGGACGCCAGCTACCCCCAACACGATCACTAAGCCGCTGTTAGCCAAAGCCGCGATGCCGACCGCCAGCAACGAGACGACGCCCCAAAAGAGCACAAAAGCCAATGGCTCCACACCATCGCGGAACAGCGCGTACATCATCACGTACAGAACCAGACCGATGGTGAACCCAAAGGGCAGCCCAACGCCAAAAAAGTTGACACCCCCTATGAGCATTGAACCCCCGGCTACAAGCACACCCAGGAAAACGTACAAGGCCAGAAATGCCCTCGTTTGCCGTCGATCTCCTATCCACCCCAGCCACTTGAGGCCAAAGTAAAAGATACTGCCAAAGAGCACCATGTAGGCCACCAACCCGATGACGCCCGTAATGACCAGGGCGTCAAAAGTCTCATTGTGAGAACGATCGGGCGAGGCGTTACGCTTCTCATAATGCGCCAGGTCCGGTGGATAGAAAGAGTTATAGGCGACATACATGGACTCGGGCCCATAACCGATGAGCGGACGCAGGGCATTGAGCATGTCGTTCTTGAACGGCTCGCCCAACTCGTCGGGCGGATAACCTAGCGGCTCATGGGGCGTAACCATCTCTGCCGCACCTTGCCAGATCAGCGTACGCACCTTGGCGGTTCGACTCTCTGGCTGAAGGATCGTTCCCAGACGACCGATGTACGGCTGTGTGCGTAAGGTTTCCAGGGGCGTATCAGGCAGGTTGAACAGCACCAAGAAGCTGGCACCCACGATAGCCAGCAAAATCCAGCTCAACCACAGCCATTTCCACGTACGTCGGGAGGCCAACAGCGCCACAAAGCCCACTACCGTCACCATGGCGGCTGTCCCGCCCAGCGCTTTTAGCACGTCCAACCAGGTTGTTGCGCCCTTTTCGAGCGCAGCGCGCCGTAAAGCCAGCAGACCAAACAGGACAAAGGTAAACGCACCCACCATCAACCCCACCAACGGCCCTCGGCTCTGACTGAACACGATAGTTATAAGCTGGATCAACGCCGCAAAAATATAAGCCGCGGCACGCAGGATATCAGCCGTTTGGGCCTCTTCCTCAGTCAGGATGGCGATAAAGCTTTCGACGACGCGCCCCAATGTGAGGAAAAAGACCATAATCTCGTAGGCAGCGACAAAGATAGGGTTGCCCATGTTGGAGGCCACCCGCGCGGTGACGTCCCCTCCCCAAGGCAGCGGATCTATGTCATAGTGCTGGATCAAGCCATACAGTGATATGGGCACGCTGGTCACGATGGCCGTCGTAATCAGCCGCTCCAACTGCTCTTTCCGGCGCATCTCGCTCAGAATGAGGAAAAAGACGATGATATAAGACAGGGTGGTATAGGTGCCTTGCAGCCGCTGATAGGAACCCCACCAGCTGGTGTAGCGAGCGACGGAGGTCAGTGTAGTGAACAGATAGATGACGACCAACGCCAGTGTCGGCAACACCAGGGGCGTGCGCCGTGAGAAACGCAGCACTTTTTGTCCGTGGACAGTCTCCTCAATGATCTTGATCAGCCAGGCAGCGGACATGAAAACAGCGATAGAACGCAGTAACGTGAGCTTGTCAGGCTCAAAGACGCGGCTGGAATAGACGTTAAAGTACAGCGGCATCAACACCACCGCCGCGATCCAACCCGCTTCGATTACTTTGCTACAATAAGCACTCAATCTAGTTGAGGACATAAGCGTCTTTCTCCAATAACCAGGCAACGGTCTTTTCCAGTCCATCCTCCAACGGCACCGTTGCCCGAAAGCCCAAAATCTGTGCGGCCCGTTCTATATCCGGTACGCGGCGGCGCGCTTCTTCAAAAGGCACGCCAAAGATGCGCTCGTAAGAGATCAATTCGATCGCGGCCTCCGGATTGACCCGGCCACGGATCATCTCGCTGAGCTGCAAGACGCTGGTCTCCCGATTAGAGCCGATATTAAAGGCTAGCCCAGCGGCGTCCGGGGTGTTGGCAGCTCGCACCGTGCCCTCGATGGCGTCGGTGACGTGGGTAAAACAGCGGGTCTGCTGTCCATCACCATAGACAGTCAACGGACCACCCTGGCGAGCCTGAGTAGTGAATTTGGCGATGACACTGCCATAGCCTCGCGGGTCAAGACGGGGACCATAGACGTTGAAATAGCGCACCGCTGTCACCGGTAGCCCTTTGCGGGCATAGGCAAAGGCGAAATATTCATCAATGGCCTTGCTGTCACTGTAGGACCAGCGACCAACGCTGGTGGGGCCCAGCAACCGGTCATCTTCCTCGCTCAACGGTAGGGCAGTGCTCTTGCCGTAAATCTCTGAACTGGAGGCGATGAGTGTGGGGACCCAGTGCCTGTAGGCCAGCTTTAGCACGTTCTCGGTGCCGTGCACGTTGGTCAAGATACCCCCCACCGGGTCTTCGACCACGTACTTTACCCCGACGACAGCCGCCAGATGATAGATTTGATCGCTCTCGCGAATCAGTTGCTCCAGTGTCGTCTCGTTGAGGATCGAGTCGCACACAAAATCAAAACGTTCGCTATCCAAATGATGGGCAATGTTGTTGATAGTGCCAACCGACAGATTGTCAATTACTGTCACATCGTGACCATCGGCGACGAGTCGATCTACCAGATGGGAACCGATAAAACCGGCCCCGCCGGTGACAAGGATACGCATGAAAACGGTCTCCTTCTACATCATAGGTTACTATTCAGCCACCGCCAAGCATTATAGCACATCCCGTCCATTCGGCTAGCCAAAGCCGACTTTGCCGTATTGTGAAACTATGTACCTACGCCCTGTTGAACCGGCAGTTGGGTGTATAGCTCGGCAATTTCCTCCACCATTTTTCGGGCGCCGAACGCGCTGACACGGGTTCGGCCAACCTGCCCCATCTGAGCGGCCTGAGATGGATTACGTAAGAGTTCAACGATGGCCTGTGCTAGAGCCGCTGGCTCCCCTGCCGGGACGAGGAGGCCGTTCTCGCCACTGGTCACTGCCTCAGCGTTACCGTCAATAGCAGTCGCGACGATGGGCAGCCCAGTCGCCATGGCCTGGGGCAACACGCGCGGCAAGCCTTCCCATAAGGAAGAAAGCGCAAAAAGGTCAAACGCAGCCAACAACTCGGGCACGTCTCGTCGCAACCCGGTCAACACCAGGCGACCCGTTAACCCCAACTCCGCCGCTAACGCTTCCACCTCGGCCCGCAGCGGGCCATCACCCACCATCACAAACCAGGCTTCTGGCACGCTCTGGGCCACGATGCTCGCGGCGCGCACAAAGTCCAGTGGCGCTTTCTGGGGTGATAGGCGCGTCACACTCCCCACGACGGGCGCGCCGAGCGGGATGCCCAGCGCGGCACGGGTCTCCCGGGGAGAGACCTGAGGGTGTCCGAAGCGATCCAGTTCGATGCCACTACGAATGGTGACGTACTTGTCCGGGTTGG
>CBFDAD010000126.1:0-5589 GCA_965602705.1 uncultured bacterium | reverse complement strand
GCTCTTCGGGGACCGGGGCTTCGGCCTCCGAGGGCGCCATCTCGGCCAGCCAGTCAGGCATCTCGCCGGCGGTCACCTCCGGCTCTTCGGGCGGCGGCGGCGCCATTGCTTCCAATGTGTCTGGTGCCTCTTCGAGAATTAGAGGCTCCGAGGCTTTCTCAGCCGTCAAGCCGGTCAGCCACTCGGGCATCTCGCTTTCAGATGACGGCTCGGCCGCCGTCTCCGGTTCAGTGGCAAACTCTTCTACCTCTGCCTCGGCCGTGGCCGCTACCGCCTGTAGCCAGTCGGGGACCTGGTCTGCCTCAATCGAAGCGGTTTCTGGTTCAGGCGTGATCTCGGTGTCGGCTGAGGCCGCAACGGCTTGCAACCAGTCGGGTACCGCTTCCTCAGTCTGTGCAAGACCGGCACCTTCTTCAACAATAGCCGCCAGCCAGTCAGGCTCTTGCTCAACCGGTGCCGGGGGGGCGACGTATTCCATCCGTCCAATACGCGCCTCGGCTGGAGGCAGTGGCGAGCGCTCGCCAAAAAGAATTTGTGCGACTTCGTTTTCGGGGTCGATCATCTGGGCGCGTTTCAGGTGGGCTGCACCTTCTTCCATTCGCCCGCTGCTTGACCAGATTTCACCCAAGATGAGATTGGCCTTGAGGCAATAGGGCAGTTTTTCCAAAATGGCCAAGCTAGTTTCAGCAGCGTCAATGCGTTGATCTGCCTGCCACAATGTCTCAGCCAGGGCCACTTGCAGGTCTACCCTGTCAGGCTCGCTCTCGAGCAACTGGCGGAATGCGTTGATTGCCTGGGCATGCAAGTTGCCGCGGGCATAAAGCCGGGCCAGGGCCCCTTGGGTCAAGGGAACCTGGTCGGGTTCTAAGCCGTCGCGCCGCCCGTACAAATGTCGCAGCTCATCGATGATGGCTTGGTTGTCCGGGGCTAACTCGAAGGCGCGCTCCATGTGCCATACGGCCTGTTCCAGGTCACCTTTTTTGTCGCTGACGATGTTGAGGCCCACACGCGCGATAAAGTCCTCCGGATCAATGCTAAGCACCCGGTTAAACAGGTCGCCCGCCGCTTCTAATTCATTCTTTTCCAGGGCTGCTTTGCCGATCAACCGGTAGGCCTTTAAACACTTGGGATGGACCTTTAGAATGTGCTGACAGTGACTGATAGCGGCGTCAAGAGAACCTTTTTCTATCAGGTCCTCTAGCTCCTCACAATATGTTCGTAACTTCACTTCGGACATATCCAATTACCCCCACAATACACCCACCATAAAACGTTTGGGCGATGTCACATAAATCGCGCACTGGATTGGCACAACCCAGGAGCGAGATCAGCATCACAGGCAGTTACCGTCGCTGCGGGCCTTCCAGATGCATTTGAGTTTCATCTAGACATATTATAGTCGGTTGGTTGAGGCCTGTCAACGCGCCTTTGTGATGGGTGCATTTCCTATTGGGGCGGGATTGCTGGCGAGGTGCCAGCATTTCAAAGGTGTGGGGATGCATCGTGTGCGGTTTAGGCGGGGTTTCGTGCATATCTTGTTGTGTTTAGGTTGAAAGTAGCGTCGACAACGGGTAACAAAAATCACATAGAAAAGGTGACGAAAGAAATGCTTGACAAGGGCTATCAAGTTGTTGTATAGTATATCGCGGCTATTACCCACTAAGCGGTATCAAAAGAGCACACTGTGCTGTGTGAGCCGAGGCACAATGTGCTCTTTATTAAACTTTGTGATAGCGGGGGTTGGTACGACTGTGACGGGTGTGGTTAAGGAAATCCGAGACGAGGAGACAGGACTGAGTGGCAAGGAGTACTTGATGACCCTTGGCCAGGACTTGGGTCATATTACCCTGGACGATGTTCTGACTGTTTATCCCGAGGCTGAAAATAATCTGGATCAGCTTGAGGACGTGTTTGAACTCTTGCTGGAAGCCGGTATCGAAATAGGTGGTCTGGAATCAGTGCAAAAAGAAAAAACCGAAAAGACCCGAGTCTTTGCTGGGAAAGCGCACGAAGACGACTACGACGACAGTGCTTTCTTTGACGCCGTTCAGGCTGATGACACAATCGGGCTTTACTTGAAGGAAATCGGGCGTGTTGACCTGTTGACGGCGGAGGAAGAGGTATCTCTCGCCAAGCGCATGGAAAGAGGCCTGCAAGCCAGAGCCAAGTTGGACCAGAATGGGATGGATGCAGCCAGACGCAGGCACCTATTTGCGCTGGTGGAGGATGGCATGGATGCCCGTGAGCACCTTATTAG
This sequence comes from uncultured bacterium, assembly GCA_965602705.1. Lineage (GTDB taxonomy): Bacteria > Chloroflexota > Anaerolineae > S140-20 > S140-20 > CBFDAD01. The sequence goes on along the minus strand of CBFDAD010000126.1, from coordinate 3,332 downwards.
CGCCAATTCGCGTCTGGTCATCAGCGTCGCCAAAAAGTACATCGGTCGGGGGGTGCCTTTCCTTGACCTCATTCAAGAAGGCAACATCGGGCTTATCCGCGCCGCCAAAAAGTTCGATTATCATCGTGGACACAAGTTCTCCACCTATGCGACTTGGTGGATTCGCCAGGCGGTCACGCGAGCCATCGCTGACCAGGGGCGCACCATTCGGGTACCGGTGCATATGGGCGATCAGATCAACAAGCTCATGCGCACCTCGCATAAGCTTACCCAGGCTTTTGGTCGTGAGCCGACAGTGCAAGAGCTGGCGAATGCGCTAGAGGTACCCTTGCGCAAAGCCGAACAGATGATCAAAGTGGCTCGCCGCCCACTGTCACTGGAGACGCCCACTGATGACGAGGCGGACAGCGTTCTGGGCGACTTTATCGAAGACATAGAAAGCCCTGAACCGGTGGAGACGGTCACGTCCCACATGTTGCACGATCAGTTGAACAATATTCTCTCTGGTCTGCCTCCGCGCGAAGTGCGCATCTTGCAGATGCGTTATGGCCTGGTGGACGGAGAGACCTACACATTAGAGGAGGTAGGCAAAAAGCTGGGTGTCACGCGTGAGCGGGTGAGGCAAATTGAAGCACAGGCCCTCAGTCGCTTGCGACACCCCACGCACAGCCGCAAGCTGCGCGACTTTTTGCGATGATGTGGCTATCGTATTCACTAAAAGTTAATCGCCGCACCCTAGACTGGTGCGGCGAGTGTTTTTATTGAGGCCGTCCATGTCCAAAGACACCAGGGGGTATCAGGCGACCTTTGTCATAGCGTTGGTAGCCAATGCCGTTTTCTTTTTTAGCTTTCAAGCGCTCTTTCCGGTGTTGCCGCGCTTTATCGCCGAGGTCGTCGTTAGACAACCTGCGGACAGCGTCGGCAGCGAAGTCGGTCTGGCATCAGCCGTCCTTGCCCTGGTCGCCGTGTTGACGCGCATCCCTGCTGGTCAACTGGCCGATTTTTGGGGTCGTCGCCGCTTTATGCTCCTGGGGGCGGTCTGTTTCACAGTAGCGCCTTTGATTTACGTAGCCAGCCAAAGCATGCCGTTGTTGTTGCTGGGTCGCGTGGTGCAGGGCGTGGGACTGGGGACGTTTTCGACTGCTTTTCAGGCCTTTGTCACCGACTTGGCGCCGGCACACCGGCGAGGTGAAGCCCTGGGACTGGCCGGTGCGTCCACGTCTGTCGCTTTCGTCAGCGCGCCACTGGCGGGCGATTGGCTGGCCGCAACTTGGGGCTATACATCACTGCTGAACATCAGTGCCGCCATTGCTGCTGTGAGCGTGCTCATGGTGTTGTTGATTATGGCTCTGCCCCGTTCTCGGCCCGCTCCTGACCCAGCGGCAGCCAGTGTTGTGGGGCGAGAACAGGTTGGGTTGTCCAGTCTCAAGTTGGCCCTGGCTCAAGGGGGGATACGCACTGGTGTGTTGACCATGGCTGCGCTGGGTATTCCCTTTGGCATGTTCATCATCTTTTTGCCTCTCTTGGCTGAGGAGCAGCAGATTGCCAGCGTGGGGATTGTTTATAGCGTCTACGCTGGCGTCATATTGCTGGCTCAACCGCTGGCTGGACGCCTGTCCGACCGGGTGGGGCGAAGCGGAATGATCCTGCCAGGGCTCATCGTGACCAGCCTGGCGACCGTCGTGCTGTATCTGAATGGTTCGTTGTGGGGGTTTATTCTCGCAGGGATCATCTTTGGATTGGGGGGGGGGTTGGCCCGGGGGGGCGTGGACGCGATGGTGCAGGATAGCGTCCCACCCACCCTGCGCGGTACTGCCGCCGCCGTGCAGTACACCAGCTTTGATTTCTGGATCGGGTTAGGCAGTTACCCTCTGGGCCTGTTGGCCAATGCGATCGGTTACGCGACGGCTTTTGCCGTCTCTGGCATGATGTGCCTGGCTGGTGGTGGGGCGCTGGCGATGATGTTGCGTGGGACGGCAGCCAGCCCCGTGCATCCTGGTCCTGACCTGCATTGACAAGATAAGCCCGCTCTGATTTCAGCGAGCTGCCCTTTTTCTATCGGTCGAGCTGGCCGTTGGTTTTTTGACAGGCCTGGCAATCTCCACCGCCTGCCCGTAACCCGGCTCTACCAACACTTGCCCGTCGGCGTAGGCCAGCCGACCACGCAGGTAGACTCGCTCCACCCGCCCCTTGACGCGCCGTCCGGCGAAAGGGGACCAGCCGCATTTGGTCCACAGCCTGTCCTCTTTGATTGTCCATCTGGCCTCATAGTCAACCAGCACCAGGTCGGCGTCGTAGCCGGGGGCGACGTGCCCTTTGTGTGCCAGTCCAAAGATTTCTGCCGGTCCGTTGCTAGTCAGGCGCACCACATCTGACAGTAGCAACCGGCCCTGATTGGCGGCGGTCAGCATCAGCGGCAACATCGTCTCCAGGCCAGGCACGCCCGCTGGCGCGTTTGCCAGACCCACTTTCTTCTCTTCAAGTGTGTGGGGGGCGTGGTCGCTGGCGATGGCGTCGATCCGGGACAGGTGTTTCCACAAGCTGTCCACGTCGGACGGGGAGCGCAGCGGTGGGTTCATCTTGACTCGAGCGGCCAGCCGCCATTCAGCCTCGTCGGTCAAGAAGAGATGATGGGGGGTCACTTCACAGGTGACGGGGACGCCGCGCGCTTTGGCGGCACGCACCAGCTCCAGTTCGTGGGTCGTACTCAGATGGCAGACGTGGACGCGACGGTTTAGATGCTCAGCGAACACCAGGGCGCGCGCCGTTTCCAGTGCGGCGCACAGGGCAGGGCGGCGCTGTCCGCGTCGGGCAAACCAGTGCACCGCTGCTTCGTCTTCAGCGTGGACGGCGATGGGCCGCTCAGGGGGATAGGTTTGGAAATGGGCGTACTGATCCCCAAATTCATCCACCAAGAGTGAGCCAGTGCTGGAGCCCATATACATCTTTAGACCAACGGCGTCGCTCAGCGTCGCTGCTTCGGCGGCGTTATCGGATGTGGCACCGAGAAAGAAACCGAAATCACACACTGCTTTGCGCTGTGCCAGAGCCGTCACGCGGCTCAGCGACGCGGCGTCAGTGATGGGGGGTGAGGTGTTGGGCATCCCGAGCACAGTGGTGATACCGCCAGCCAGGGCAGCCTGTGTACCGCTGGTCAAGTCCTCCTTGTGCTCAGCGCCTGGTTCTCTCAGATGGACGTGGACGTCCACCAAACCAGGCAGCACCAGTAGCCCGCTGGCATCTACCAGCTCGGCGTCTGGTGTGGGTTCTATGTTGGGACCGACCGCGACGATGCGCCCGCCGGCAATGAGGATGTTCACCGGCGCGGCCGT
>CBFDAD010000125.1:0-5651 GCA_965602705.1 uncultured bacterium | reverse complement strand
CCTGGAGCGCGCCATCCAAGTGCGGCACTATCACCGGGGGCGGGACGACGACGAGACCGTCATCCCCTACTTTGAATACGTGGAATGGTGGGAGAATCCGCTTGTCGGCGAGAAACGGCGGCTGGAACGAGCCAAGTTCTTGCCGCTCCTGAACAAGTATTATCGATTGCGCGGGTGGGATCTAAAGCGTGGCCGGCCCACCCGGTCCAAACTGCGGCAACTTGGGCTCGCTGACGTGGCTCAAGAGCTCGCTCAGTCCAACCTTACTGTGCGGGACGTTGACTGAGGAAGGGTAGGTGAGGAGATGTTTGAGAATATCGTACCAACCGTTTTCGCGAGTGGCTTTCAGTCCCCCGAAGGACCTAGCTTCGACCGCCAGGGGATCTTGCACTTTGTGGATTGGGACGCGCAGACGATTTACCGGGTGACGCCGGACGGCGAGGTCAGCCCCTGGGTCAACACCGCGGGTGTGCCCACCGGTTCAAAATTCCACAGGGATGGTCACTTGTTCGTGGCGGATGGGGATCGCGGGATCCTGGACGTCTCGCCAGATGGCAGCATGCGGGTGGCGGCTTGTGAATGGGGGGGGCAGCGCTTTCGGGGGCCTAATGACCTGGTCTTTGCTGGCAACGGCGACCTCTATTTCACTGACCCCAAGGGGTCGGACGCTGAGCATCCAATCGGCAATGTTTTCATTTTGCGTCAGGGTGGGGATGTCGAGCAGTTTGCGGGTGGGTTTCGGTTTCCCAACGGGATTGTCCTCTCTGACGACGGTCAAACGCTGTACCTGGCTGAGACGTTCCCCAATCACGTTCTGGCGTTCGAGCTAGATGAGGATGGCCACGAACGATCCCGGCGGGTTTTCGCCACGCTGGAAGGCGGCCTCGGGCCGGATGGGATGGCTTTTGGACAGGATGGGAACCTGTACGTCGCGCATTTTGGCAAGGGAGTCGTGGCGGTCATCAATCCCGCGGGTGAGGTAATCGCCGAGCTGCCGGCTGCGGGGATGAAGCCGACCAACGTTGCCTTCTGGCAGTCTAGTCTGTACGTCACCGAAGTCGAAAAGGGCCAGGTTGTGCGCCTGGACGTCGACGTTCAGGGTCAGATTTTGTATGGGTTTTAGTTAGGAGGTTCAATATGCCAACACTCGTATTTACCTATAGCCCCAAACCGGGCGTCTCGTTTGAGGAATTCAGGCGGTTCCTGGAGGAGGTCGACCAGCCGTTGACGCTGTCGCTGCCCTCTACCAAGTCGTCGCGCATTATGCGTGTGCTCAATGAGGATGCGCCTTTTGCGTGCATCGAGATCCTCGAGATCGCCAGCTTTGAAGAATGGGAGCGGGACAGCAAGCTGCCGGCCGTTCAGGAGGTCCTGGCGCAATGGGAAAACTATGCGGATCTCGCTGAGCTCAAGGCGTATAGCTGCGAAGAGTTCTATGCTGGCTAGGGCAGTTACAGCCGGGGTAAACAAAGAGCAGGAGAAACGGAGAAAATAGTATATGAGTTATCGCGTAGGGCTACGTCAAGAAGAACTGGATACGCCGGCGCTGTGCATTGACTTGCCCCTCATGGAAGCCAATATCGCCCGCATGGCCGCTTACTTTGCTGACCGGCCAGCCGTGCTCCGGCCGCATACCAAAACGCACAAGTCACCCCTGCTGGCCCACAAGCAGATCGCTGCCGGGGCCATCGGTGTCACTTGTGCCAAGCTGGGCGAGGCCGAAGCCATGGCCTTGGCCGGCATCAATGACATCCTGATTGCCAATCAAATCGTGGGACGGCGCAAGATCGCCCGGCTGGTCAACCTGGCTGCTTACACCGAGGTCATGGTGGCCGTGGACGACCCCGCCAACGTAGCCGAACTGGATGCCGCTGCTCAGGCCAAGGGGGTGCGGTTGCGCGTCCTGTTGGAGGTGAACATCGGGATGGGGCGTTGCGGGGTCGAGCCGGGCGAGCCGGCGCTGGCCCTGGCCCGCCAGGTAGCTGCTGCGCCGGGTCTCCGCTTTGAGGGTGTGATGGGTTACGAAGGGCACACGGTGATGATTCCCGAGCTCCACGAGCGCAAGCGCCAGACGGAAGCCTCGGTAAAGTTACTGGTGGAGACCAAGGAGTTGATCGAGGCCGCGGGATTTCCCGCGCCCATCGTCTCTAGCGGTGGCACCGGCACCTACCAGATCACCGGGAATTACCCCGGCGTCACCGAAATACAGGCCGGCTCGTACATCACCATGGATACTCAATACCGGGACGGCGTAGGCATAGGTTTTGAATGCGCTCTATACGTTTTGGCTCAGGTCATCAGCACTCCCAAACCAGGTCTGGCTATCATCGACGCCGGGCTGAAAACCTTGACCCGGGATTTTGGATTACCGGTAGTGGCCAAGCCCGAGGGTTGGCACGTGCTCTATCTGTCGGAAGAGCACGGTGCTCTGCAGCGGGACGACGGCCCGCCACTAAAGCCCGGCGACCGCGTACAGGTCTGGCCCAACCACGGTTGCACGACGATCAACCTGCACGACCACTATATGGCGCTGCGCGATGGCGTGGTTGAAGGGGTCTGGCCCATCACCGGCCGAGGCAAGCTGCGCTAACGCAGGGGTGTTGGCGCGCCGGCTCTTTTTTCACTCTTCCACGTAGATGATCTTGCTGCCTTGGAGTTCGAGTCGAAAGGGTATCGGCCTTAACTCAGGCAAGGCGTGCAGGATCTCTGGGTGGCGCTCCGCGGGGGCATACAGCAACAGGAAGCCGCCGCCCCCTGCGCCTGTGATCTTGCCTCCGATTGCACCGTGCTGGCGCGCCCGTTCGTACCATTCGTCGATCTGGGGGTTGCTGATGCCGCTGGCTAGCTTTCTTTTCTCCAGCCAGCCCTGATGCAGGATCTCGCCAAAGGATGCCAGGTCGTTGCTCGTCAGCGTCGCTTGCAGTTCTCGAGCCAACTCGACCATCCGGCGCAGGGTGCGTCGTCGCTCGGCGTCGTTCTCGGTGTTGCGCGCTTGCTCGGCCAGGATGTCAACGGCCGAGCGGGTCAGCCCGGTGTACAGGAGCAATAGGCCGCTCTGTAGCGCGCGTCTGGTTTCCGATGAGCAGATCAGTGGGTCAACAAACACGGTCTCATCGGGGTTAAATTGGATGTGTTGCAAGCCTCCGTAGGCAGCGATGTATTGATCTTGCTTGCCACTGGACCTCTTGCAGATGTCGATCTCAATCCGGCACGCCTCGCGCGCCAGTCGTTCTGCGCCGACGTGCTTTCCGATAAAGGCATACAGAGCTTTCAGCAGCCCCACGGTGTAGGTGCTGGAAGAGCCAAGTCCGGTCCCTTGTGAGGGAATGTCCGAGATCGAGGTGATCTCAATGCCCCCGTCTAAACCCACCAACCGCAAAGCAGCTCGAATCAGTTCGTGTTTCAACTGACCCACACTGTCCACTATCTCGGTGACAGAATAGCTGGCCCGGATTTTCTGGTCAAACTTTTTGTTGACGGTGATATAGATGTATTTGTTGATCGCCGTGCTGGTTACTGCGCCTGGCTCCTGCTTGTAATAGGCCGGCAAGTCACTGCCGCCACCGGCGAAGCTGATGCGCAAAGGTGTGCGTGAGATGATCATTTTCGTGGCCTCCAAGTCTTTGATGATGGCTTTTGCCGTGGCGCATATGTGATCGGTACTGTAGCTGCAAAACGATGGGTGAGTTGCAGGTTGAAAAACGACGAATAAAGGATCGGACCGCGAACTGCCCCGCTAAACCACCTGCGCATTCTAGTATAAAGCGGCAGACCAGTCAACCGGGCTCGAAAATAAACCCCGCCCTCAACAGAATAACGTTCAAGGCGCCACTTGTGTCTGGATCGGGGGGGAGGTCGAGGTGGCAGTAGGGACAGGGGAAGTGGTGGGCGTCGCCGGCGTCGCGGTCGCGGCAGCGGTCGGCGTGAGCGCGCTGCTGGTGGCGACGATGATCACGCGCCAGGAGGCGAGAGGGGAATCGTCGTCACCGGGTGAGCAAGGTTGCGCACTGAGGCCGCTGACGACGGTAAGTTGTGGATCTCCGACGGCGATGGCATACGTCTCGTTCGGCATCATGTCAAAGTCGGCGTAGCCCAGGCCGATTTCTGGCTTGAGCCCGGTGAAAAAACGGTCCACGCCGCCGCTCCAGGTGACCCAAATTTCGCTGCCAGGGATGCCAGCGCCTTCCTGGGTCTGTACGAAAATCTCGATGCCAGGTGTATCCCGGACGTCTTCACAGATTCGTTGACGCTCTTCCAGGACGAAAGGCGGGGGGAGGGTTGGGGTAGGTCGTCGCGTGAGCGTTGGACGGGGCGTCGGCGAGGCGGTCGGCGTCGGCGTCGGCGAGGCGGTTCGCGTGGGACGGGACGTCGCGGTAGCGGTAGCCGGTAAGGCGGTAGGTGTGTCAGTCGGGATGGGCGAAGGCGTGGCGCTAGGCGTGAGCGCTTCCGGTGGGGGGGGCGTGGGGGTGTCGGTCGCCAGGTAAATCAGCATGTCGTCAGTGCGAGCACCCAGGGCATCCGCCAGGGCCGTTAAGGCGCGGATTCGTGTAGCTGACCTGCCGGCCTGGATATAACTCTCGGTGAGTCCGGCTACCGTCTGGCCGAGCTGTGGGTCGTCCAATCCGGACAGGCGTCCCAGGGCGCGGTCCAGGTCGCCGTCCTGCCGGTAGGCCGCGGCGACCAGCAGAATCCAGGTCTCTTTGTGTTCAGGACGCAGGTCAACCGGGTCAGTGTTGTAGAACTGGACGGGGTTCAAGCTCCAGGTGTAAGCCAGGCCTGCCGCCAGTCCCAATGCGAGGCCGATGAGCAGCAAGAACCAGGCGGGCCGGCGCCGTTCCTGGTGAGAATCTGCGGTGTCTAACGGCGATGGTGCGTCCCAGTCCATCAGGGAGGGGTCGTTCATGGCTGCTGTCCGCTCAGATAGGGCTGCATCGGCGTCGTCACGCTGCCCAGCGCTTCGGCCAGGCTGACCAGGTGACCAATGTCGGTGGGGGAGGCGCCGCGCGCGATGTAGCGTTCAGCGACCTCGACCACGATGGCTTCAGCCGATCGGGGTGTCTGGGGCTCGGAGAGTAGCGCCAGCCATTGCCGCGCGGCCCCCACGTCGCGCTCCAGTGCATAGAGCGCGCCGGCCATGACGACAAACTCATCCTGGTAGTCAGCCCGCAGGTCGTACACGTCGGTGTCGTAATACGTTACCGGCCACACCAACCAGCCGATGACGAGACCCAGGCCGATGCCTAGCAGGGCGCCGCCGATGAGCAAAAGTCGTGGGTCGAGTAACCAGCCACGCCGGTCGTTCACCTCGTCTCCTCAACTGTCACGTAAGAAAAGGGGGCTGCGCCTCTTCAGGATCAGCCCCTGGTCTCATTACTCCCGGACTGGCACATTCGTATTGGGAGTTATTTTTGGTGCCGGAGGTGGGAATCGAACCCACATGAGCTAAGCTCACGCGAGTTTGAGTCGCGCGCGTCTGCCTATTCCGCCACTCCGGCTTGCTAATCGAGTCGGCTGCATCATAGAATGTTTCGCCGACCGACGTAAATAGTATACACCAGAAGAAACGAGCCGTCAAGCCTAATTCGCGGTTTGACGGTGCCAACGTCTGCTTGCTGGCAGCCAGTTTTTCGAGTACAATCTGGGCCGTATCT
>CBFDAD010000124.1:0-5662 GCA_965602705.1 uncultured bacterium | reverse complement strand
ACCGACGCCGGCTGTTGTACGCCGTCGTTGATGAGGCGGGGCAGGTCATCGGCAGCATCACTTTGCGCGAGATAGATGGCCGGCGCTCGGCGCGACTGGGCATCACCCTGGGGGCCGACTTTGTGAACCAGGGCTACGGTACCGAGGCCTTGGCTCTTCTTCTCGACTATTTCTTCGAGAGCTTGGGCTTTGAACAGATGGTGCTGGACGTGGTGGGGTATAACCGCCGGGCGATACGCGTTTACGAAAAGCTGGGTTTCAATCAAGTCGGCCAACGGAGGCGGCCGGTCAAGCGCCGCAAAGCGTTAAAGCTGCTCAAAGAGCCACGCTATGCGAGTGCCCGTCGCTTTGTGCGCCGTGACTGGCTGAGGCGTTATTGGCTGTCGTGTCACGAGATGGCGCTGAGCAAAACGGACTGGCAGAAAAAGCGCCAGGAGAGGTAAAACGCTATGTTTGCAGAAACAGCTATGCCTGAGGGGGCGTCGCACCCCCAAACCGGGCAGGACGAGACATCCGAGGCCGCGGCGGAAAAGACGCCCGGCGAAAGCCGGGAAACACGTTGGGAGGTCGTCGCCGTCGCCAACGGCGTGACGGCAGCCGCTATCATCCGTGGTCACCTGGAGTCGGAGGGAATCCCGACACTGATGCAGCACGAGCCGGCCGGCGTGGCGATTGGATTGATCTTCGGTAAGCTGGGGGAGGCCAAGGTGTTGGTGCCCGAACCGCTGGCCGAGCGCGCGTTGGAAATTTTGAGCCAGCCCCACCCGCTATCTACAGACGATGCTGAAGATGCTGCCTCGTCGTCGTAAAGATCAAGTGGGTGAACACCATCGCCCATAGCGCCAGCGCCACAGCCAGCATCGCCGAGATTGCGCCCCGGTCAAAGAAACGGCTCTTGTCAATGGGAGCCAGGTAACCACCGAACGCCACCAGCCAGACCAGCGCGCCGCCCGTGATCGTCCGCGCCGCCGGTCTTCCGCTGGACACCGATAATAGCGCACCCCCCGCCGTCGCCAACGTCCAGACCGCAGAGACGTCGCGCACGAGATAGGTGGTCAGCGTCAACATCTCCCCTGTGGTCAGCCCTTCAAACATCCACGTTGCCTTTCTGCATGGTCCTCGCCCCGCATCTTACCTTCCCGAAAGCTGCACAGACGCGTTGATAGCTATGACGAACGCTCTGCTGAATGGTTTCCAGATCACTCATCCTGCCCGGAAGCTTTCGAGAAGGAACTAAGTGCACCCTTTCCCCACAATACTATTGACCAATGGGATAGGATGGTGTATAATCAACTTGTTCATATCAAGATAACGTGCGAACCATGGCAGGTTGGTCTGGACTATTTTAACCGTTTGGACCGAGGACATCGGATTTGGCAGATTCACTGTGTCTCTTGGGAGGTGCGCTGGGTGTGATGTTGCTGGGGCTGGGGGGCGCTTTTTTGCCCTTCATCCCGAGCGTGCCCCTGGTATGGCTGGGAGGCGCCGGCTATGGACTTCTGGATGGCTTTCACCACCTCAGCCTGCCGGCCTTCCTGGCGTTCACGGTGATCGGTGCGATCGGCACGACTGCCGAAATATGGGCGACGCAGATTGGCGCACGCGCCGGTGGCGCCTCGGGCTGGTCAGCGTTGGCTGGTTCGTGGCTGGGCGGGTTGGCGATGCTTTTCTTCAGCCTGCCCTTGGCGTTGCTGGCGGCGTTAGCGGGTGTCTTTGGCGTAGAGTTGTGGCGCCGGGGCGACGTAGATGCGGCAGCGCGGGGCAGTGGCGGCTGGCTAGCGGGCTGGGCGCTGTCGGCTGTGGCCCAGTTTTCTGTCGCCCTGTTCATGATTCTCTTTTTTCTGTGGACGGTTTTGTTTTAGCTTGAGGTTTGGCATTTGCTCGGAAAGAGATTTGCTATTCTGGCATAAGAAGGTATAATTACAAGCAAGTGGCTCGACGAATCTCGGTTCGAGTGTCGGAGCTGCGTAGAATCATATCGATTTATGTTAATGTGAGGTGAAAAAATGGCTGAGGAAAAGCGGAGACGCAGGAGTCGTAGGTCCTGGACGGAGAAAGAGGATGCGCAAGTGATTGCCTCCCTAAAGCAGAACACCAAGCTCCAAGATGTTGCCAACGAGCTGGAGAGCAAGCTGGATCGCTCGTGGGGGGCCATCATGAATCGGGCACGGATCTTGAGTCAGGATTTGCCCGACTTCCAAAAGGGCCGGACCCGCAAGCGTTGGACGATCGAGGACGATCAATACCTCCGCGATCACTGGGGCCAGCAGACTTCGCAAGAAATCGCTGGAAAACTGGGACGCAGCGAGGGCGCGATCAAGATGCGCGTGTCCGTGTTGGGCTTTGCCCGCAGGAGGCGCAAGTCCAGCGCGAGTTAGCGCCGGCGTGGAACACACCCGCGCCCGCACATTTGACAGGCGTACTGAAAGCAAGTATAATCTTGTCAACAATTGAATACGTTGGTCCAGTAGTGGTACCCATCGACCCGGATGTCTGGGTTTAAAGGCGAAGCCGGTGCCATTTGCATCACAATCAGCCGAGTGTGATGCAAGTAAAGTCCGGCGCTGTCCCGCAACTGTAAGGGTAATGGGGGGTGGTCTGAAATCGGATCACATCCAGTGACTCGCATTCAACCCCATTATCCAAGCCAGGACGACCGCCACTTACTGTCCGTCGCAGTTCCCTTCGAGTGAAAGGAGGGCGGAATATGTGATGACCACGCCGCTGCACCGTTGGCTCTCCAGGGTGCTTGGTCTGTGCCAAAAATGTCTGCCCGATGTTTCATCGGGCTTTTTTTGTGTCTTTAGAAACTGTAGTCAAAGGAGATTGTTCGTGAAAAGTATGGCTTTGCTCGCTACGTTAGTTGTGGTACTGTCGCTGACTTTGGTCAGCCCGGCGTTGGCCGCGCCAGCCGGTGGGGCCGTTGATCAGGCACTGACTTGGCTAAAGAGTCAGCAGAACGCCGACGGTGGCTTTTCCAACGGCTTTAGCCCCGAGAGCAACCTGGCGGCGACGGCTGAGGTCGTCATCGCCCTGGTCGCTGGCGGTCAGGACGCCGGGGAGCTGCGATCTTCCGCGGGCGCGTCCCCGCTGGATTACCTGTATCAACAGGTCCAGGCCGGCCAGGTAGAGGGTGTTGGCATCACGGCCAAGGTGGTGCTGGCCCTGGTTGCGGCGGGCGTGGACCCCACCAGCTTTGCCGGGCGCGACCTGATCGGCCAGATCGAGGCGGACTATGATTCCGACAGCGGTTCCTACGGTGGTTCGATCTTTGACCAGGCGTTGGTGGTGCTGGCCCTGGTGAATGCGGGCCAGGCGGTCCCCGAGGGTGCGGCGGACTATTTGATGGCCCACCAGACGACGGACGGGGCCTGGAACTTTATGGGGGACACGGCAGCGCTGACCGGTGACACCAATACCACTGCCCTGGTCGTCCAGGCGCTGGTGGCAACTGGCTACCAAAATGAAACGGGCCGCGCGATGGACTATCTGCGGCGCGTGCAAAACGCCGATGCGGGGTGGCCTTATCAGAATCCCTCCGCCTACGGCACCGAGACCGATGCCAACTCGACCGCCCTGGTGCTCCAGGCCATCTACGCGCTCGGTCAGACGCCCGGCGACTGGTACGTCGACGGCTCGGACCCCTTGGGGGCGTTGTTGTCGCTGCAGAACGCCAGCGGCAGCTTTAGTTATCAGGCCTCCTTCCCCGGTGACAATCTGCTGGCGACTGTCCAGGCCATCCCGGCTGCGGAGGGTGTCACGCTGGTCGGGGTGCCGATCGTACCGACCGGCGGAGCGCCTGGGAGTGCAGCGGCCGCGCCGCCGGCCACTCTGCCCGTTGCGGGCGACGTTTTGCTGCCGGTGGTCGCGATCTTGATGCTGGCGGGTTTGTCCCTGGTGTCGCTTGGACAGTGGCTCAAGCGTGCAAACAGTAAACTGGCAAATGAGCGCTAGCGTGCGGCACAGCTTTTAGTGAGGTGCAAGCATATGTCAACAGGGACGCAGTCAGAACGGATGGCCTGCCGTGAGCCGTGCCGAACGGCCCGCCGGGTTTGCCGGGCCAGCAGGCTGGCTGCGTCCATCCTGGCCCTGGCGCTGCTCGTTTTGGTCAACCGGACGATTGCGCAAGAAGGGACCAACCAGGCTGGCCTGGTGGTCCAGTTCAGCGACGGGAGCTTGTATACGGCGTGCCTGGACCTGGGACCTGATGGGCAGGCCACGGGTGAGGAACTCCTACGCGCATCGGGCATGGCGGCGGCGATAGACTACGGTACGGGTCTGGGGGGCACGGTGTGCAAGATTGGCAACGAGGGATGTGGTTTTCCCGCGCAGCCATGCTTTTGCCAGTGCACGATGAAACCCGGCGAGCCCTGCGTCTACTGGGCGTATTTTCATCTGGTGGATGGCCAGTGGCGTTACGCTAACCAGGGCGTCAGCACTTTTATCGTCAGGCCGGGAGATGTCCAGGGTTGGGCCTGGGGGCCAGGTACTACAGAGACCGGCGTTCAGCTTCCTCTCATAACCTTTGAACAAATCTGTAGCGCTCCCCCAGAGCCGGCTGGTTCTACGGCGACCTCGGCGCCACTTGCCCCTCCCACGACCCCCGCCCCTCAACCTACCGCGACGCCAGCAGTGCCCACAGATACGCCGTTACCCTCGGCCACGCCCTCGTCCAACCCCACGGCTACGTCGCTGCTGGAGACACCCAGTCCGTCGCCAACACCTGCGGAGGTCGCCACGACCACTGCCACACCAAAACCTACAGCGTCGGTCACAGCGGCGGCGGCGGCTGGCGTGTCGGCGACGCCGTCCCGGACATCGATGGTTGTATCACCCAGTGTTGAGCTTGGGGCTCCGGCGCTCGCGGATGAGGACCAGCACGACGCGGCTTTGCCACCGCGAGAGGCGTCAGGCGCATCTGGCGGGACGAGTAGCTATCTCTTCTTTGGCGCGCTCGCGGTTGCTCTCGTGGGTGGGTTGATATTTTTGCAGTTCAGGCAGCGGCGTTCGGGTGCAGCGGGACGCAGGCAATGAGACAACGCATTCTCAGCTTCGCCATCTATGGGTTGAGCGCTGGCATCGGTGTGGTGGCATTCGTTTATCCTTTCCTGGTGCCGTCCCTGCCAGGTGCCGCTGTGGGGCAGGTCCACACCACCGACGCGCCCTTGATGCTGACGGTGTTGGTGGGCTTGTGTTTCATCGTGCTGCTGCTGGAAGTTCAGGGCCAGGCGGTGAACGCCAAGTTTGTAGCGTTGTTGGGTATCCTGGTCTCGATTAACGCCGTGTTGCGATTTCTGGAGGTGGCCATCCCCGGACCGGGGGGCATCAGCCCGATATTCTTCCTGATTCTGTTGACCGGATACGTTTACGGCGGGCGTTTTGGCTTCCTGATGGGCGCGCTGACCTTTCTCGTCTCGGCCCTGATCACGGGGGCGGTCGGGCCGTGGCTGCCGTACCAGATGTTTACGGCGGGTTGGGCCGGCATGTCCGCGTCGCTGTGCCGCCCCCTGGTCCGGCTGCTGCGCGCGGAGGGCCGGTGGTTTGAGGTCTTGGCCCTGGCCGCATTTGCGGCGCTGTGGGGTTTTCTCTTCGGGGCGATCATAAACGTCTGGTTCTGGCCGTACGCGACCGGGCCGGCCGATCAGTACTGGGAACCGGGCAT
>CBFDAD010000123.1:0-5674 GCA_965602705.1 uncultured bacterium | reverse complement strand
GGATAGGAATAAACAATGGTATCAACATAATTTCTGCTCAAAACCGCCGTACCTGGTCCAAAAACCGGGCAGTACCAGAGGTGCAGGTAAACCGGGCTATTTTAACACAGTTTTCATCTCGCGTCACGCAGCACGTCACGCTCCCAAGAACACCGATTTAAGACTTCCGAGTCCGAGGGCATCAAGGGGCTCAAAGGTCGCCGCACGGGCGTGGTGGCCTTAGAACCACTGACTCACTGAGGAGCACTGAGCCACTGAGCGTCCTAGCCCCGCCGCTGCGCTTTGGACGCCGTGCGTACAGGCAGGTAGCAGGACACCCTAGCACCGGCGCTTCAGGCCGGTGGTTCGTTTGAGTACCCTTCAGTGTCCTCACTCCTATCAGTGATTCAGTGATTCAAACCCTGCCACCGCGGACGACGGCGCGACCTGCTTCCAAACCGCCGCTGACGCGACCGCCACGGGCGTGGTGGCCTCAGAACCACCTACTCACTGAAGGACACTGAAGCCACTGAGCATCCTTCAGTGCCCTCACTCCGGTCAGTGCCTCAGTGATTCAATCCACACTCGGAACCGGCCCCAAAAAGACTAAAGTTCACGCTCCTTGAGTCGATATTAATATAAACCCGGTTGTTGGTCTTTACACAAACCACAACCAAAGGTCAATCACGACGCAAGGAATTCAGGAACATGAACCAAGAGACAGAGAAAGTCAAGGCAATGCTGGCCCAGGCCATAGCAGAAGCCGAAACACGCGGCGCAGAGCAGATCACAACCCTGCATTTGACGATGTACGACGGCTCCGACGAGACCTTGTACGCTGTACGAGAAGCGTTGCAGGCCGTTGGCGCGGGGACACCGGCCGAAGGTTCGCAACTGGTTACCCGTCAGGCTCCCAGTCGCTACATCTGCTGGAACTGCTGCGGGCTGCGCTACGAATCTATGGAAGAGGATGCCATGTGCCCCAACTGCGGCAGCGTGGGCTTCCGCATCCCTCCAGAGATCACCTTTGCCTTGGACCGCGTTGAGTTCAACGAATAAACCCTGATGGATCCTCACTGCCACTGGACCGGCTAATCGGCCTGGCAGGCCAACACTCGCTGCCGCGAGGCAGGCCTGGGTCCAGCTATGGCACGCACCCCACTTGCATAAAAGCTTCAATTTTAGATATAATTAGGTCGGAAGCCCAGCTCCTCCACTTTAGCTGACCAAGACTCGCCTTCCTTGAAGGAGCGTTACTATGCCACAATCACGGGGGAACCGCGACTACCGCATCCTGGCGGCCGTAGGCAACCCAGCGCAGCTCGATCCGCTGCTGACCGCAAGCTGCACCCTGGCCCGCGCCCACCACGGTCGAGTTACGCTTTTGACTGTGACGCCCGATGGCCAACCTCCCGACTGGTTCACCTTAACTGACGATCAGTGCCCAAGCGCCGCGCCCGAGATGGCTGATGGGACACCGGTAGAAACCAAGACGCGCCTGGGACACAGTGCCGGTGGAGCCATTTTGGCGGTGGCGCTTGAGACCCAACCGGACCTGTTGTTGTTGGGTTGGAGCGGCGACCCCGGCCGGGGAGAATACCTGTTGGGCAGTACGCTCGACCCGCTCATTCGCAAAGCACCGTGCGACATCGCTGTGGTGCGCACCGACGTCGACTCCGACCGTCTCACCGCGGCGTTGGCCCGAGCACAACGGGTGCTGGTGCCCGTGGCCGGCGGCCCCAACGCAGCCCTGGCGTTAGAACTCGCGCTGGACTTGGCGCCGGACGTTCAGGTCACCGCGTTGAACGTCGCCCGCATGAGCCAGGGCAGCGCCGGCATCCAAATGGGGCGCGAGCAACTGGAAACCACTATGGGTCCTTGGGCGAAAAGCGAACGCATGCACCCCAAAGTCGTGCAGGCACCCGGCATCGTCGGGGGCATCCTTAACGAGGCCAAGAGTGGCTACGATCTGATGTTAATCGGCGCCAGCCACGAGGGCTACATTGATCGCATGCTGTTTGGCAACGTACCACAGACGGTGGCTTCAGATAGCCCCATACCGACCATCGTCATCAAACGTCACGCCAGGTATGCGGAAAGTACCCTGCATCGGATACGGCGAAAACTGAACAACACGCTCCCCAAGTTGACCACTGCCGAGCAGGTCAATGCCTATAGAACCATCCGACGCGGTGCGCGGCCCGACGTAGATTTTTTCTTGATGATCGGTTTATCGGCGACCATCGCTGCTCTGGGTCTGTTGCTCAACAGCGCCGCCGTGATCATCGGCGCGATGCTGGTCGCCCCGCTGATGTCAGCCATCGTCGGTCTGGGCCTGGGGATCGTGCAGGGCGACCTGCGCCTGTTGCGTCTGGCGGCCTCCGCCACCTTGCGCGGCGTGCTACTGGCCATCGCGATTGGCGCGCTGATGGGCCTCATCGTGCCGGACGCTGCGCCCACCTCTGAAATCCTGGGGCGCACCAATCCCAGCCTGCTCGACCTGGGCATCGCGCTGGCCTCAGGCGTGGCCGGGGCCTATGCCCTGTGCCGCAAAGACGTATCAGCCTCGCTGCCAGGCGTGGCCATTGCCGCTGCCCTGGTGCCGCCGCTGGCGACCATAGGCCTGGGCCTGGCGTTAGCAGATAGGCGGATCGCCGGCGGGGCGCTGTTGCTGTTTCTCACCAACCTGATCGCCATCAGCGCCGCTGGGGGCCTCGTTTTCCTGGCGCTGGGCTTCCGCCCGGAGTTGGGTACACGGTCGCGCGCGCGCGTGTTCAAAGGGGGCGTGATCAGCACCGTCATTGTCCTGCTGGCGGTGACGCTGCCCCTGGGTTTGCTGACCGCCAACTCGCTGCGCGAGGCCGAGTTACACCGCACCTTGCAAGAGACGCTAGAGGAAGAAATCGGCGTGATGGGCAACGTGGAACTGGTGGGCTGGGAAATCACCGAACCCGTCACAGCGGAGCGTGGTGCCGACGGCGATGAAACGTTGGGCCTGACCGTGAACGTACGCGCCCCGCGGCAGCCATCTCACCAGCAAGTCCTGGACTTGCAGACCCGGGTGGCCATCCGTCTACAGCGACCCGTGGCGCTGATACTGACTGTCATCCCCATCACCCAACTGGACCCGTTTGTGCCGCCTACGTTTACACCCACCCCAACGCCCACCGCCACGCCTACGCCCGGCCCCACGGCTACACTCACGCTTGCGCCGAACCCGACCTCGACCGCCCCACCCACCAGCCCTCCAACCATCACACCCGCCGGCACCCCTACCCTGACCCCATTCCCCACCCTCACCCTGGCGCCCACGCCAATCACGGCTGTCATCAGCGGCACCGGTGGTCAAGGACTGCGCTTGCGCCGCACACCCGGCGGTGAGATCGCCAGCGTACTAGCTGAGGGCGCTCAAGTAGAGATTTTGTACGAGCGCCAAGAGATAAACAACCAGGAGTGGATCAAGATTCGCGACGCAGCGGGGCAGGTCGGCTGGGTGGCTGCCCAATACCTTGAGCCACAATACTAGGAAGTGTCAGATGAACGACCAGGAGAAAACCAAGCAACAACTCGTCGACGAATTGGCCGCATTGCGCCGCTCAGAGGAGCAATACCGCCGCATGATTGACGAGATGAGCGACGGCTACGTCGTTACCCAAGACGAACGCGTTGTGTTTGCCAATGAACCGATAGCACAGATGGTTGGTTGTGCAGCAGACGAACTCGTCGGTCGCTCGTGGAAGGATTTCTTTGAGCTTGACGTGGCAGACTATATCGACCGCACACCCATGGTAAAATTGCCCCCTCTGTTCCAGGCCCAGATCCACCGGCCCGACGGCGGCGAATTGAGCGTCGAGCTATCGGTGCGCCCGGCTACCTATGATGGCAAACTGGCCGAGTTCACCCTTATCCGTGACATCACTGGGCGTAAGCGTATGGAAGCGCTAACCCGCACCCAAAGGGACCTGGCCATACACCTCAGCGCGACGGCCCGACTAGACGCAGCCTTGAGCCTGTGCGTTGAGGCGGCGACCACTGTTGCAGGAACGGAGTGTGGTTGGATCCACCTCGTCAACCCCAGGGTTGGGACACTTGACCTGGCGTTCCACAAAGGGCTATCTGCCCACTTTGTCAAAAACGCCGCGCATTACGAGGAAGACTCAACTTATGCACGCCTGGTCATGGCAGGCCAACCTATCTACACCGCACGCCAGACACTGGATTTGGCAACAGACCATCCGCAACTCGTCCAGGGCATGCGCACCAGCGCCGTAATACCCATCCTTCACAAGGAACAAGTTATCGCGTGCCTAAGCGTCGCTTCACACACGGTTGATGAGATACCCCCCACGACCCGCAGCGCGCTCGAGACAGTAGCCGCCCAAATTGGATCCGCTATCGCGCGTTTGAGAGCCGAAGAGGCACTCAGGGAAAACAAAGAGCAAAAGTTTCGCGGCCTCGTCGAGCACTCACTAGACGGCATCATCCTGACTGACGAACAAGGCACCATCATTGAGTGGAACCGGGGTCAGGAGCAAATGACCGGGTTGCAGCAAGCGCAAGTGTCAGGCCAGCCGTCTTGGGACGTTCTGTTCCAAGTCGTCCCCGAGGAACAGAGAACCCCCACAGCGTACCAAAGTCTCAAAGCCAACGTTCTCGAGATCCTCGACATGGGAACCACATCCGGGTCGAGCCGGTTTTGGGAGCAAGAGATTCAGCACACTGACGGAACACGCCGCATCCTGCAGCAGCGAGTCTTTCCAATCAAAACCGACAAGGGATTCATGGTCGGGGGCATCGCCCGTGACATCACCGAACGCAAGCAAGCAGAAGAGAGAATGCGCCGCCAAGACGCTATCTTGAAAGCCGTGAGCTTTGCCGCCGGCCAGTTTTTGGAAACAGCACACTGGGAGCAGAATATCGACCAAGTGCTGGAGCGACTGGGACAGGCGACCGGCGTGAGTCGTGTCTGCATCTGCGAAAATCACATCTCCCAGGATGGCGAGCAGTTTCCCAGGCAGCGTTGCGAGTGGGCAGCGCCGGGCGTCAACTTACACACCGGGGACCTGGCGTCGCAAGCCACTTCCTGGAAAACTGGTGACCTACAACGTTGGGTGGAGACGCTGGCCCGTGGTGCTGTCGTCGCCGGTCACCTGGGCGAATTCCCCGTTGGCGAACGAGAGATGCTGGCCCAGCAAGGCATCCAATCCATGCTTATGGTTCCCATCTTTGTGGGCCAGGAATGGTGGGGACTCATCCGGTTCGAAGAGTGCCAGGTTGAACGGGAGTGGTCCACGGCGGAGGTAGATGCACTCAAGACGGCAGCCAGCATCCTGGGCGCGGCCATTCATCGCGTGCAGGCAGAGGAAGCTCTGCTAGAGAGCCAACGGACCCTTTGGACCCTGATGCGTAACCTGCCGGGCATGGCCTACCGCTGCCGCAACGAACCAGACTGGACGATGGAGTTTGTCAGTCAAGGCAGCGTCGCCCTGACGGGCTACCAACCCGAGGATCTGATCGATAACCAGACGATAGCCTTCGGAGAATTGATCCACGCCGATGACCGGGATAAGATATGGAACAGCGTGCAGACCAGCCTGCAGCGCAAAGAGCCCTTTCAGTTCACATACCGCATCATCACCGCCAGCGGAGAAATTAAGTACGTCTGGGAGCAGGGACGCGGGCTCTTTTCCGCCCA
>CBFDAD010000122.1:0-5742 GCA_965602705.1 uncultured bacterium | reverse complement strand
TTCTAGAGGGAGTTACGCGCCGCACCATCTCGCACCTGCTTAGGAGCGAGATGGGTGTAGAGGTCGTCGAACGCCCCATCGACCGCACAGAAGTCTACGTGGCCGACGAGGTGTTTTTTTGTGGCACCGGTGTGCAAATCGCGGCCATCGTTCGCGTCGATCATCACTCGATTGGGGAGGGCCACATGGGGCCGATCACGGCCAAACTGCGCCAACTCTACTTTGACGTTGTACGCGGCAAGGTCGAGCGATACCAGCACTGGTGTATGCCGGTCTACAGTGAGCAGGCGGTACCTTCGCGCGTATAGCTCGACTCTTGACACCATCTTTTCGACTGGATAGCCATGGAATCTTTTGAAACCGATCGCTGGGTGGGACTGGCCAGCGGCATCGCATTCGTTTTGCTCGTCTTGATCGTTGACGGGCTGCTGATTTGGGGCATTGGCCAGGCGGGCATCTCGTTGGTGGGCTTTGTGCTAAGCCTGCTCATCATCGCCAGCCTGTTACTGTTGTCCTTGTTGGGCTATTGGCTCTACGGCCTGATGCGCTCTAGCTTTCACGTAGATCGCAATGCCCTGGTCATCAACTGGGGCGCAGTGACCCAGGTCGTCCCGATGGAGAGCGTCACCGGTGTGTTGAGCGGTGACCAGGTCCAGCGCATCACCCGTTTCCGCGGCGCGCTGTGGCCCGGTCTGCGCGCCGGATATGGCGCGATCGAAGGAATTGGGCCCACGCTCTTTTTTGCCACGGGCCCCTTGCGGGGTCAGGTGATTCTGACCACGCCGACGCTGGCTTACGCCCTTGCTCCGGCTGACCCGACAACCTTTATACAGGTGGTGCGCCAGCGCCTGGATATGGGCCCTTCCCAAACCGTGGATCACGCTTCGCGACAACCGGATTTGCTCACCTGGAATTTCTGGAACGACCGCATAGGTCTGGCCTTGTTGGTAAGTGCACTGATTGTGTTAACATTGTTATTTGGTTACATCTCGCTGCGCTACCCGTCACTGGGGGACCTTCAACCGCTGCACTTTGACGCCATCGGTCAACCTGACCGTTATGGCACACGAGCACAGGTCTTTACATTGCCCTTTATTGGTCTATTAGCGCTGATCGCCAACGGCGGTCTAGGATTTCTACTCTATCAGCGGCAGCGCCCGGCCTCCTACCTGCTATGGAGTGGCGCGTTAGGTGTACAATTATTGGTTTGGGTAGCCACCTTGGGCATCTTGACCAGCTAGCATCCTTGCCCCCGCTCCCAGCGTCGTCTTGCTGCCGCGGGGTGGCAGGTAGCACTGCGTTAGGAGGTCCACCATAGCGCATGGCCCGGTAGTAACCCTCCCACGCATAACCATCTGTCAAAGGAGATGACCCTAATGTCAAAAACTAGCACCACAAAAAGAATCCTCGTGATCGGCGCCTGCGGCCAGATTGGCTCCGAACTGACTTTTGCCCTGCGTGAGCGATACGGTTGTGAGAAAATCGTGATCGCGGACAAAGCCGATCCCAACGCAGAGCTTTGCGAGACTGGCTCTTTCGAATATGTTGACGTCACCCAGCGCGAAACGGTCGAGCGGATAATCAAAGAGTATGATATTGACACCATCTATAACATGGCCGCTATCCTTTCGGCCAAGGGTGAGAAAAATCCCCAACTAGCCTGGGACGTGAATATCAATGGCCTGTATGACATTCTGGAGATTGCACGGGAATATGAACTTGCCCGGGTTTTTTGTCCCAGTTCCATGGCTGTCTTTGGTCCCGACACGCCCTGCAACAACACCCCCCAGAAGACAGTCCTGCGCCCCACGACAATGTATGGCATCACCAAAGTCAGCGGCGAGATGCTGTGCAACTATTATTTTCAGCGCTTTGGCGTGGATGTACGTGGCCTGCGCTACCCGGGCATCATCAGCCACGAGACCCTGCCAGGCGGCGGTACCACCGATTACGCCGTGGAAATCTTTTACAAGGCCATCGAGGACCAACACTATACTTGCTTTTTGCAACAAGACACCGTTCTGCCGATGATGTACATGCCCGATTGCATCAAGGCGACCATCGAGTTAATGGAGGCCGATCTCTCCCGTCTCAAGCACCATGCCGATTACAATCTGGCGGCCTGGAGTTTCTCCCCTGCTGAACTGACGGCAGCGATCCAGAAGCACATGCCTGAATTCACCTGCGACTACCAGCCAGACTTTCGACAGGCCATCGCCGATTCCTGGCCCAGGACTATTGACGACAGCGCCGCTCGCCAGGAGTGGGACTGGGAACCCAGTTGGGATCTGGCGGCCATGACTGCCGACATGTTGGAGAAACTGGGACAACGGCACGCAGCCGGTCAGCTTTACAGGTAGCCGCGAGAGATGCAGGACTCAAAACGCGTCATCTTGGTCACAGGTGCTTCATCCGGTATCGGCCAGGCCTGTGCAACCCACTTGCACCAACGCGGCTATCAGGTGTATGGCACCAGTCGTCACGCCGTGGAGGCCGGATCCATCTATTCCGAATCCTTCCACATGATTCAAATGGACGTAAACGTGAACCGCTCGGTGCAGCGAGGGATAGAACATGTTTGGGAGCGGGAAGGGCGACTGGATGTCGTGGTCAACAACGCCGGCTTTGGCATTGCTGGATCTATCGAAGATACCACTATTGAAGAGGCCAAAGCGCAGTTCGAGACCAACTTTTTCGGGGCGCTGCGCGTTTGCCGGGCCGTGTTGCCCATCATGAGAGCGCAGCGTGCCGGACACATCGTCAACATCAGTTCAATGGCGGGCCTGGCCGGCGTTCCTTTTCAGGGCTTATATAGCGCCAGCAAGTTCGCCCTTGAAGGGCTGAGTGAAGCACTGCGACTGGAATTGCGTCCTTTTGGCATTCGAGTGGTGCTCATCGAGCCCGGGGACTTTGAGACGTCTTTTACAGCCCGGCGTCGCAGAACCGCCCAGTCTGGTGAAAACGCTGTCTATAAGGATCGCTTCAACACCACGCTGGGTATCATGGAAGCCGACGAAAGCCGCGGCGCCAACCCGACCCAGGTGGCCCACCTCGTGGAGCGGATCATCGAAAACCCCTCGCCCCGTATGCGCTACACTGTCGGTCCCCTCATCCAGAGAATCGAAGTGACGCTAAAGCAAATCGTGCCGTCCTGGCTGTATGAGTGGGTTATATCCAAGTATTACCGGTTGGGCTAAAATCGGAAGGAGTCACACATGCTGGAAAAATACTTTTGAGAGGAACCCACCCCAAATGCCGCCAACGACACCCCGCGAGGGCAGCCTCGTGCTCTACAAGAACCGCCCAGCGCGGGTCAAGCGTGCCGGGAAAAAGCTAGAGATCGAACTGGAAGGGGCGGAAATCCGTCACGTACGCCCCAAGGACGTCGCTCTCTTGCATCCCGGCCCGTTGGAGCGACTGGACGAACTCAAGCCACAGGCAGGCGAGGTGGAGACCGCGTGGGAGATATTGGCTGGGACCACCCTCCACCTGGCCGAGCTGGCCGAATTGGTCTATGGGGTTTACACCCCGGCCACGGCCTGGGCGGCCTGGGAGCTGGTGGCCGATGGTCTCTATTTCCGCGGCACGCCTGCGGCGGTGCTGGTCCGCTCACCGGAAGAGGTGTCCCAGGAGCGCGCGTCCCGGGACGCCAAGGCGGCGGAGCGGCAGGCCTGGGCGGCGTTCCTGGCGCGAGTCCAAGAGGGCCAGACCGCCCCAGCGGATCGCCCCTACCTGAGGAATGTGGAAGCATTGGCCTTGGGGCAGCGGAGCAAAAGCCGCGTGCTGCGCCACTTGGGCCGTGCCGAGCGCCCGGAGAACGCCCACGCGCTGCTACTCGAGCTAGGCCATTGGGATCGCACCGTCGATCCTTACCCGCAACGCCTGGGCCTGACCACCACGCCGCCTACGGCGGCGCTGCCCGCCCTCTCCCAGGAGGACCGGGTGGACCTGACGCACCTGCCGGCTTACGCCATCGACGACGAGGACACGCAAGACCCGGACGACGCCCTGACCCTGGAGGGAGAGCGCCTCTGGGTACACGTGGCCGACGTGGCCGCCCTGGTGCACCCCGATAGTGAAGCGGACCTGGAAGCCCGCGCCCGCGGGGCCAACCTCTATCTACCCGAAGGGACCGCGCACATGCTGCCGCCCCAGGCCACGCAGATGCTGGGCCTGGGCTTGGCCGAAATTTCCCCCGCCCTGTCTTTTGGTCTGGATCTGACCCCTGGGGGCGAGATCGCGGGGATGGAAGTGGTGCCGAGTTGGGTACGGGTCACGCGGTTGAGCTACGCCGAGGCCAATGCGCGGCTTGCCGAAGAACCGTTCCAGAGTCTCTACCGCCTGGCACAAGTCTACCAGGCTTGCCGTCGCAAAGGTGGCGCTGTCCTGATCGAACTGCCCGAGGTCAAGATATGGGTCGAAGACGGCAAAGTAATCATTCGTCCTTTGCCGCCGCTGGAGAGCCGGATGTTGGTGACGGAGGCGATGCTCATGGCCGGGGAGGCCGCAGCCCGCTTCGCCCTGGAGCGGGACATCCCCTTCCCTTTCGCTACGCAGCCTCCCCCCCCCACAGGGACGCAGCAGCCGACCGAGGGCCTGGCCGGAGCATATGCACTCAGAAATACGCTCCAGCGCAGCCAGACCAAGAGCGTCCCGGCCCCTCACACCGGGCTGGGCCTGGCGGTCTACGCCCGGGCTACGAGCCCCCTGCGGCGCTACCTTGACCTGGTGGCGCACCAACAACTGCGGGGCTACCTGCGCGGTGAAGACATCCTGGGGGCGCAAGAGATGCTGGAACGGATTGGGGCGGTTGAGGCCGTGACAGGCAGCGTGCGCCAGGCCGAGCGGTTGGCGCGCCAGCACTGGACGCTGGTCTACTTGCTGCAGCACCCCGGCTGGCGTGGTGAGGGGATATTGGTTGAAAAGCGTAATTCTCGCGGCAAGGTGCTTATTCCCGAACTCGACCTGGAGCCTCGAGTGCACCTGCGTGAGGACCTACCTTTGAACAGTGTCGTCCCTCTCTTCCTGAGTGGCGTAGAACTGCCCGAGCTGGAGGCATACTTCCGGCTCGGGCAGACACCCACTCCAGAGCACTGACGTTTTCCAGGACGAGACAGCTACTTGCGCCTCGTGAGGCGTAGCACCAGGGCCAGGACAGCACCTGCGGCCGCACCAAAAGCCAGCGCCGATTGCGGACCAAACAGCACCTGATAATCTCCCTCAACCTTGCCGGCGACGACAAAGCCAATCGCGCTATTGTGGACCTGCGCCTTGCCGGTCACCAACGCGCCGAGGACCGATTGCTCCACGTGGGGCGCTCCGCCGGGCGCAATCACCACACCGCTCGACGACTGGTCCAGTGTCACCTCATCGGCCCACACACCCACGACTTGGCTGGCGACAGCGGTTGCTTGCTCAGCCCGGGTTAGCGCCATGGCGGACTGAGTGGCCTCGACCGTTTCCGCCTTGAGCTGCGGAGTGGCGGCTTAGCGCATGATGATCTCATCCCCGGTGACCGACCCGGCTGCCGCCTGGCGCATGGTCACCTCCTCGGCTCGTACGTCGTTAGCCGTACTCAGCGTAATCTCGACCGTCGTCGCATGAACATCCTGCGCCGCTCCCTGTTTAATCGAGACCGTGTTGGCCGTCACGTCCCCCAGCCCTTTGTCCTTGAGCGAAATATCCCCGGTCAATACTTCTTGCTCTGTCATTTGTTACTCCTTGACTCTGCGTTATAAAGAG
>CBFDAD010000121.1:0-5748 GCA_965602705.1 uncultured bacterium | reverse complement strand
AGACCTGGGAAACGCCTCAGCCTGAAGCACAGCCATCCGAATTGGCAGCAGAGCCAATCCCTGTCGAAATCACGCCACCAGAACTTGATAGCTCGCAACCCCGCGTATCGGAAGAAAAAGGCGCGAGCTTCAGCGCGCGCATCATGCGCAGGATCAAATGGCTCCGGCAACCTGGGCTGAGGCAGACGCTCATTCTTGCCTTCGTCGCCGTAGCCATCATCCCATCGCTCATCATCTCGGCTTTTGGCATCCTTTCTCAGGTCAACAGAATTGGATCAAACGCTCGCGACAACCTGGCACTCTCAGCAACGCTCCAAGAGAACCAGATAGAGCAATGGATCCAATCTCAGACCTCGGCCTTTGCTTTGCTGGCCCAGGAGCCATCCCTGAAACAACAGATCCGGACCTTCTTTGCAGCCGATCCGAGCGCTAGCGATTATAGTATGGCCCGCTTTCCCATCAAAGATCGGCTGCAGGTTTTCCTGGAGCAACATCCCGAGTTTAACGAGGCGTTCTTGCTAAACGCCGATGGCCAGGTCGTCATCTCGACTGACTCGGTACACGAAGGTGAACTCGAAAACAATGTGTCCTACTTTGTCCACGGGCGCGAGGAAAGCTACTACGAGCCACCGGTTCTTGTCGAGAGATGGAACGCACCCAGCTTGATCGTCGCTGAACCACTGCGCCAGATCACCGGCGAGATGGTGGGCGTGCTCGTGGGCTTTGTCAAGACCGAGCCATTGACCCAATTCATGCAAGAGGCGCCCACCGGCGAGACCTACCTGGTCAATGAGACCCGCCTGCTGATTACCTCCCTGCAGGGCGAAGAAAAGCCCGCCCTCGGTGACCCGGTAACATCGACCGGTATCGAAGGGGCCCTCGCCAAAAATTCGGGCCAGGGTACATACGACAACTATGCCGGACAATCTGTCCTGGGTGTCTACCGTTGGCTACCAAAGGCGCAGATAGGTCTGCTTACCGAGCAAAAGAGAACAGAAGTCTACAATTCTCTGTTTGTAGCTGCCAGTGGTACTGCCGTGGTAGCAGCGATCGCTGTTGTGCTGACCGCGTTACTGGCCGGCAGAATTGCCCAGCGCATCACCCAGCCCATCAGCCAGATGACAGAATCAGCCAAACAGATGGTGGCCGGTGACTTGGATCAATCGGTGGCCATTGATCGAGACGACGAAATCGGTGACCTGGGACAGGCCTTTAATCAAATGGCCAGCCAGTTGCGAAGGACCGTCGCCAGTCTAGAAGAAAAAGTGACCGAGCGAACGACCTTGTTGCAAGAAGCCAACTATCAACTCCAAAAGCGAGCTATCCAATTGGAGACCAGCGTACAGGTCAGCCATGCCGCTGCCTCCATCCTGGATCCTCAGGAGTTGATGCAGACAACCGTGGACCTGATCCGTGATCGATTCCGGTTCTACCACGTCTCTATCTTTCTGCTCGATAAAAAAGGCGAATGGGCCGTCGTGCGTGCCTCCACCGGTGAGGTCGGCGAGAAAATGGTCGCTCAACCCCACCGCCTGGCCACTAATAGCCAAAGCATGGTTGGGTGGGTATGCACGCATCGCCAACCCCGCATCGCTCTCGACGTGGGCGCCGATGCGGTGCACTTTGACAATCCGTTGCTGCCCCACACGCGTTCAGAACTCACGCTGCCGCTGCGCATAGGGGACCGCTTGTTAGGCATTCTCGACGTGCAAAGCGTCGAAGAAGCCGCTTTTGACAACGACGACGTACGCGCTCTGCAAGGCATGGCCGATTTGGTCGCCATCGCCCTGGAAAACGCACGTCTTTTTACCACCACCCGACAAAGCACTCATTACCAACGCCTCATCTCCAGAATCTCGGGCCGCACACAGCAGGCCGTCAGCGTCGCCGACGTCCTGGCTCAGACGGTCGAAGAGTTAGGGGAGACTTTTGACTTGCAACAGGCCACCATCTGTCTGGGCACCGAAGCAGAACTGCGAGCGAACGGTAATGATCACAGTAACACAGACGGTGAAACGGAGTAATTTTCGATGTCTCCTTCAGCCACATCCTGGTTAGATTTGTTGATCAACTCAATCAGCGGCATCGTGGCGTTGGCTTTGCTGCTGCTGGTCTTGGGCACAGGCCTGCGTCAGCGCCTTAACCAGACCTTTGGTTTGTTTGCAGCATCCGCTGCCCTGACCGGATTGAGTTCTGCCATCACCAGCTTGACGCTGTGGCTCGACATTGGCCGTCCAATCTTTTGGGCTGAGCTGGCATCGGCAGGCGTTTACTTTGCGGGCCCGGCGCTGTTCGCTTTTGCAGCCTCTTACGTAAGTACGTGGGCGAACACACCCGCAACAGATCCCGGACAGCGAATCAAGTCGCCCAAGGGCAACTGGCACACAGTAGTAGCCGGTGTCGGCTTTGCGGTGGGACTGGCGATGTTGCCGATGCTTTTCAGCCAGCGCATCGTCAGCCAGATATATCTTGATCAGTCCGACCTTTACCGCCCGGAGCTTACCACACTGGGATATGCCATTTCCGTCGGCCCCCTGCTCTTTGAAGCGTTGGCCCTGATGCTCTTCTGGCGGAATCGTCGCCGCTTAGGCGGCACCTCCCTGGCAGCCAGCACCGCCATTTTGCTTATTGGAAGACTTTTCGGCGTCCTGGTGCCAATCCCTTTTCCCACCGTGAGCTTCACCTTTGCCGTCGGCTTGATCGTCATGGGCTATGCAATGACCAATCGTCAGATATTCAACCCATTGCGCACTTTGACCGGCCAATTGGAGAGCCAGGTTGCCCAACGCACCCTGGAGCTGCAGCAAGCCAGAGACAAGCTGCAAAGCCTCAACGAGCAACGGCAAAAAGTCGCCGAAATCAATCGTGAGGTAGCCCAGGCTGCCACCCCGGTTGAGATGCTGGATATTCTAGTCGAGTTAATTCACGATCGCCTCGGCTACCATCACATCTATATCTACCAGCCTGACGAGACCAACCAATACCTGGTCATTCAGGCCGCCGCCGGCACCACCGCCAGAACTGTGATGGAAAGAAAACATCAGATGCAAATCGGCGGGCTATCCCTGGCTGGGCAGGCCGCCGTCGAGAATCGCCCCCGTATGGCTACGGCTGTGAATGACGACGCTGTCTACTTTGGCGACATCGCGCTGCCGAGCGCTCGCGCCGAGTTGGCTTTGCCCTTGCTAGTTGGCAACCGGCTGTTAGGCGTGCTCGACATCCAGAGCATCTACGCCGACGCCTTTTCCGATCAGGATCAAAATGTACTCGCAAGCCTGACAGACCAGGTCGCCGTCACGCTCGACAACGCCCGGCTACTCCAACAGCGCGAAGCTGCTCTGGCCGCATTGGGCAAAATTCAAAGGCAGTACCTGAGGCAGGCATGGCAATCTACCCTTGGCAGGCAAGAGGATGCCCCGGCTTACGTCTATGCCGACGGCGACAGCGTCAAGGCAATCAGCTTATATACAGCCGCCTCATCGGAGGTCGCCCAGGCGGCACGTGATGGTCAGGCCTTAGTCAGTGGTGAGCAGGACAATCCAGCCACCACATTGACGCTGCCCATCTTTTTGCGCAACCAAATTATCGGCGCACTGCGCTTACAGCACAAACCCGGCCGAGCCTGGCAACCTGAAGACGTAGACACGCTGGGCAGCATAACCGACAGGCTAGGCCCAGCCCTGGAAACCGCGCGCCTGTCTGAAGAGGCTCAGCGCCGGGTCGCGCACGAACGCTTTATTCGCGAGATTTCGGACCGTATGCAGCGTGCTCCGGATATGGCGTCCTTGATGCGCATCACAGCAGAGGAGCTCAACAAGGTATTAAACGCATCGCGCACCTACGTGCGGCTGGGTACACCGACAGAGTTGGCCAGCGGGGACGGAGCGGAAGTTTAGCGTTGGAAAGAGGGAACGGTTATGCTTACTTGGATTAAACAACTTGTCGCTGCGCCGGTCTTTGAGGACGAAGAGCAGACGCGCGCTGCCAGCGCGCTAAACACCGCATTGTGGCCGTACCTGGCGATTGCCGTGGCATACGGCATCGTCGCCTTTGCGCTGCCTAACCCAGAAGCGGCTCTGCCGCTCGTCGGTTCGCTGATCTTGTTGGGTTTAGGTGCACGTTTGCTGATGCAGCGCGGTCACGTGCAGGCCGCCGGCCTGTTGCTCACGTGTGTAGCATGGGTTTTCATCACCATTCTAACCGTTCTGACGGAAGGCGTTAATGGCCCGGTCTTTTTCGGTTACATTGTCGTCACTCTCATAGCCGGCTTGCTGTTGAGTGGACGTGCAGGTTTTCTCTTTGCCGCTCTGAGCATGGTGGCCGGGCTGGGCATGCTCTGGGCAGAGAACAGCGGTCTCATGCCCTCACCCATCGCACTTGACTCGCCGGTGTCCAAGTGGGCTGCGCTCTGCGGATACGTCCTCATCGCGGGGGCGCTTTTGAACATCTCTGCAAACAGCCTCAAGAAAGCGCTGGAGCTCACCCGACGCAGTGAGCGTGCGCTGATCGAGAGCAACCGGGAGCTACTGATCAGTCGCTCGGCACTGGAGATTCGCACACGCGGCCTTCTGGCAGCCACTGAGATCTCCCGTGTCACCACCTCGTTGCTCGACCCTTACGAACTGCCGCACCAGGCGGTGAACTTGATCCAAGGAAGATTCAACCTGTACTACGTGGGCTTGTTCCTACTCGATGAAACGGGACGTTTCGCCGTTTTGCAGGCCGGCACTGGCAAAGCCGGACAGCAGATGCTAGCCCAGGAGCACAAGCTGGAGGTAGGCAGTGCCTCTATGATTGGCCAATGCGTGTCCAAGGCCAAAGCCCTCATCGCCTCAGATGGTAGCGCGGAAGTCGCCCGCTCTGACAACCCCCTCCTGCCGGAGACGCGTGCGGAATTGGCGCTGCCCTTGCGCTCACGCGGGCAAGTGATCGGTGCGATGACCGTACAAAGGGCGCGAGAGAATGCCTTTGACCAAGCGGATGTGGCTGTTATGCAGACGGTGGCCGACCAAGTGGCGGTGGCAATTGACAACGCCCGCTTGTTCACCGCAACGCAGGCCGCACTGGTGGAGGCGCAGGCCATCCATCAACGCTACCTGAGCCAAGCGTGGACCGACTATCTGAGGACTTCCCAGATAACCGGATACGAGACCCCCCTTGAGGGTGCAGCCCCTCTTGGTGACAGGGTGCTGCCCGAGATCCAACAGGCGGTGGAACAACAAAGCGCAACGGCGCTCACCCACGCGGACGGACGGCGCCCAGAAGGCGACGACGGGAACAAAAACGACGTGACACACTCGGCGTTGGTAGTGCCCATCACCTTGCGCGGCGGCGAGGTCATCGGAGCATTGGGCATCCACGATGACGAAGGAGTACGAGAGTGGAGCGACGATGAGATCGCCCTGGTCGAGGCCGTCACCCAGCGCATGTCCATGGCCGCTGAGAACCTGCGTCTGCTCGACGAGACCCAACACCGGGAAAGCCGTGAGCGGTTGACCCGCGAAATCACGGACGAAATGCGCCGCGCCACCGACCTGGACACCCTGATACAAACCACGGTCCGGGGAATGGCCAAAGCCCTCGGCACATCCAGTACCTTTGTGCAGTTGAGCGCGCCGCCAGAATCCGGGGAAAATAAAGATCGAATCAACAAGAATGACGTAGGACAGGAGTAACAGTATGAAAAAGCTGCACCCATTCAATCGTCGAGTTTCTCGCAGTCACGGATTTTTAAATTATCTCATTATA
>CBFDAD010000120.1:0-5800 GCA_965602705.1 uncultured bacterium | reverse complement strand
ACCCTCGCAGGACGGCTACCGTGCTCATCACGGCCCGTTCATCCTCCGCCAGGCCGGCGTCTACTTCGCCCATCAGGAAGCGTTCAATGTCATCCGTATCTTCCAGATGGGCCACCAAGCTTGCCCGGTCACGGGTCCGTCCCAGCGCTCCGATAGCCAATGTCAGCAGTTCGGCATTGCCCTCGGTGTAGGTGCTGAGGTCGGCGGCCAGATTCGCGGGCAGCGCCATCCCTCGCACGTCAAGCAGGGCCTGGGTGTCATCGCTGCTCAAGCCAGCCAGGCCATCAACCTCGACGGTCATCGCAAACTCGGGCACGCGACGCGAGGTGATGATCAGCGATAGCTCCCCTGCCTCCACCGCCCGGCACAGCCGCTCGACCAGTTGGGCCAGCAGTGGGTCGTCCTCGACAAAGTGCCAATCGTCCAGGCACAGCAGGTACCCTTTTCTGCAGACCATCTGAAACAGGTAATCCAGGAGCACCTCGATGGGTGGGGGCTGGCCCCCGCTCTGCTGGGTGCCTTGCAGCAAATGCCACAAGTCCTCCTGTTCGTGCCAGGCCAGAAAGCCAGCCAGTTTCCAGAGTAGCGCGTCTACCCCCTCGCCCTCGTGGAAAGCGTGCCAAAAGGTGTGGTCGGGGTCCGTAACCTGCTGGGCCAGGGTCACGGCCAAC
Source organism: uncultured bacterium (assembly GCA_965602705.1). GTDB lineage: Bacteria > Chloroflexota > Anaerolineae > S140-20 > S140-20 > CBFDAD01. The sequence continues at coordinate 5,129 of CBFDAD010000120.1, read as the reverse complement.
GCTGTCTTGCCCACCCCCGCCATACCGGTGATGATGGCCGGATGGCGGGTCGCCAGTTTGCCCGCATAGTAGGCCAACTCGGCCTCGCGCCCCACGAAATTGACCACCCGCGGAGGGTGGGCCGGCTCGGGGGGTAGCGTCAGTTCCAGCCTGGGGGTGTATGTAGCGAGGCGCTCTTCTGCTGCGCCGAGGTCGAATATGGGTTGGGGAGAGAGCGCATCCCACGGGATGTCCGGGCGCAGGCGTTTGCTAATCTTGATCAGCTCAGGGATACGCCCCCGGCGCTCAAGATAGGCCAGCAATTCACGGGCCTTGTTGCCTTGCCCTTCGCCGGGCAAGTCCTCGTATTTCATCTCTAGGGCGAAACAAAGCGTGCGTAACTCTTTTTCATCGAAGCGGTCGTCGAGTATCTGATGTAACTGGATGCGGTGTTCCCAGGTCGATGCCTTTTTCGTTGCGGCCGCACCGGTCGCCCGAGCTTTTCTGAGGGGCGTGGATGTCGAGGGAGCAGGCATTGCACTGGCCTGGAGGGTCACGGCCTGCCATAACGCGCGCGCCATCTCGCCCGCCGAGGCATGGCGATCTTCGGGTTTTTTGGCCAATCCCTTGACAATGACCGCTTCCACGGCCGCCGGCACGCCTGGGTTGACCTCGCTGGGTGGGGGCAGTGGCTCAAAAATGTGTTTAAAGACGACGGCCATCGGGGTTTCGGCCGAGTAGGGGACGCGACCGGTGACGATTTCGTAGAGGATCACGCCTAGCGAGTAGATGTCGGTGCGGTGATCCACCTCCAGCCCCTGGCCCTGCTCGGGCGACATATAGGTCGGGGTTCCGACGCTCACGCCGCTTCCCGTCAACTGTGCGTCGCCGGCAACTACTTTGGCCAGACCAAAGTCGGCCAATTGCACCCAGTCCCCTTCGTCCAGCAGTACGTTGGAGGGCTTGACGTCGCGGTGCAAGACCCCCCGCCCATGGGCGTGGTCCAGGGCGGCGGCGATCTGCTCGATGATGCCGGCTGCCTGGGTCGGGTCCAGCGGCTGGCTCAGACGGTCTTTGAGCGTGCCACAGGTCACCAGTTTCATCACGATGTAACTCAGGTCCCCCTCTTGACCGAAATCAAATACGGGCAGGATAGTGGGGTGGTTGAGGTGGGCGACGGCGCGCGCTTCGCGCAAAAAACGCTCAGAGAAGCCTGGTGTGAGCGCGTGTTGGGCAGGTAACACCTTGATCGCCACAAAGCGGTCGAGGGCAGGCTGGTGAGCTTTGAAAATCGTCGCCATACCCCCCTGACCAATCCGCTCCACGATGCGATAACGGTCCAGGGTTTTGCCAACGAGGTCCATGACGATCTCCTTGTAGACACTAAAAAAACCTGTGCGGTACAGTGACGGCTAGCTGGGGGATTGTGACAGCAAGGCAGACTTTGAAGGGACACCCGTTGCCAGCGTTTTTGTGAGAGGGACGATTCCGCAAGATGCAAAAGTGCGTGTTGGTTTTGTGTTCATTTTATCACATTAAGCCGCGATTTGTCAAAAGGTGGATGAGCGAAGTGATTCTCCTGCCCCGAAATTTGGCGAAACTGACTGGCCAGTGTAGAATGATTTCATCGCATTTGCAGGAGGCCCACAATGGATGCAAAGTCCGTATTCTGGCCGAGGGGCAAAACCTGGGCCGGGGCATTCTCAAAAAAGTCTCCACTTGCTTGCCAAAACCCCCCTTTTCTGTTACCATTTTCCCAAATCCTGTAACTTGGTAGATTATGGCTTCTAACGGCACCCAACATATCGTCCACGTGCGCCAGCGGCGGCGACAACAAAGCAAGCGTCTCACCCCGGTTGGAATCTTCCTGCGATTGTCCAGTGGCGTTTTTAGCTGTGGCTGCGTCACGCTCGTCTTGCTCATCGTCGGCGTGGTCGGGGTCACGGCGGGGGTCTACAGTTACGTCACGCGCGACCTGCCCGACCCTGACGACATCAAACAGGCCGAGGAAAACTTTGAGACGACCGTCATCTATGATAGTAGCGGTCAGGTGGCCCTGTACGAGGTCATTGACCCCCACGCCGGCGACCGCACCTGGGTGCCGCTGGACGAAATCTCCCCCTATCTGGTTTGCGCCACCGTCGCCCTGGAGGACAAGACGTTTTACGTCAATCCCGGCTTTGACCTGGAAGGTATCGCGCGTGCTTTTCGAGACAACTTGATGGGCAGGCAAATTCAGGGCGGCAGTTCGATCACGCAGCAGCTCATCAAGAACGTCATTATCTCCGAAGAGCGTCGCATAGTCAGTGAGGAAGGCCCCGAGTTGGATGACTATGTGCGCAAGGGCCAGGAGGCTGTCCTGGCCTATGACATCACCCGGCGTTACAGCAAAGACCAGATTTTGGAATGGTACCTGAACACCAACTTTTACGGCAACCTGGCCTATGGCATCGAGGCCGCGGCTCAGGTCTACTTTGGCAAGAATGCCGCCGACCTTACCCTGGCCGAGGCGGCTATGCTGGCGCCCATCCCTCAGAGCCCCGCCATCACGCCCTTGTCGCCTGACGAGAAGGTCCGTGAGGCCGCCCAGAGTCGCCAGGAGACGACGTTGGACCAGATCATAAAAGAAGGCTGCCGGGGTGTTGGGATTGAGATCACAGATGAAGAGGCCGAAGCGGCTAAAGAGACCGAACTGCGCTACCGCAAACTGGAACAGCGCTTCGACATCAAGGTGCCCCACTTTTCCACCTACGTCCTGCGGGTTCTGGAACAGAACAAGGAGCTATATGGCCTCACCACCGACATGATCTATCGTGGCGGCCTGCGGGTCTATACCACCATTGATTTGGACCTGCAACGCCAGGCCGAGTGCGCCGCCCGCGTCCACGTTGCCCTGTTGCAGGGTAAGGATTACGAGACCGCCCGTGCTGCCGGCGGTCCCGACTGTGACGCTGCCGATTATCTCTATCCCCTGAGCGATCGGGACATCGGTGTGGATCACGAGCTCAGCAACGCGGCCGTGGTCGCCCTACGCCCACGTACGGGCGAGGTGCTGGCGATGGTCGGCAGCCTGGATTATTGGAATGAGAGTATCGACGGCAAATTTAACGTCGCCGCCGACGGGTTACGCCAGCCGGGCTCATCCTTTAAACCCTACACTTATCTGACGCTGTTGAGCAATCCTAATTACCCCGATGACCCGACCCGCTACAATGCGGCCACGATGCTGCTGGACGTGCGGCAGGCTTTTGCACAACCAGGCCAGGCCCCCTATGTGCCAGAGAACTATGACCGCGAGTACCATGGCCCGCAGCGCCTGCACCTGGCCCTGTCTCGCTCGTATAACATTCCAGCCGTCGAGGCTATGTCGCTGGCCGGCATCGACAACGTGATCCGCACTGCCCACAAGATGGGCATCGAGACCCTGGATCGAGGGCTGGACTTTTACGGCTTGTCGCTGACCCTGGGCGGCGGTGAGGTGCACCTGCTGGATATGGCTTATGCCTTTTCGGTCTTTGCCAACGGTGGTTACATGTACGGTGTGGACAAGCCGAACTCGCAGTTGAGAAGTGGCTTCCGCGAGTTGGACCCGGTGGTTATCAAGCGCATCGAGGACCCGGATGGTCGGATACTGTGGGAGTTTAGTGAGGAAACGCTGCAAGGACGCGAGATCATCGAGCCGCGCCTGGCCTTTCTGATGAACGATATCCTTTCTGACCGGGGCGGGCGCTGCGCTGCCTTTGGTTGTCCCAATGCCTTACAACTCGACACCGAGGCAGGTGAGGTGCGTCCTGCAGCGGCCAAGACTGGCACCACTAACAACTATGTGGATGCCTGGACGGTCGGCTACACACCCCAACTGGCTGTGGGCGTGTGGGTGGGCAACTCGGACAGCTCTTGGATGAAGAGAACGCCCGGTTCCAAAGGCGCGGGTCCGATATGGCACGCCGTTATGTCCTACGCCTTGCGTGATGAACCGATCATACCCTTTACCCGCCCGGACGGCTTGGTCGAGATGGCGGTCTGTGACAAGTCGGGGCTGCTGCCAACCCCCGATTGCCCCACCGTCAACGAGCTGTTTATCCCTGGCACCGAACCAACCCAAAAGGACAACATCTACAAGATGATTCCCATCAATAGGGAGACGGGCAAATTGGCCACCGTCTACACCCCGCCCGAATTGGTGGAGGAAAAGGTCTTTGAGATTTATCCGCCCGAGGCTCAGGACTGGGTGATCCAGGCCGAGATTGAGCAGCCGCCGCAAGAATGGGACGACATCGGCCCCAGCCCGGCCGCCGGTGACGTCGCCATCACCAAGCCGGCGACCTACTCGTACATCAACCAACCGACTGTGATCGAGGGCAATGCCAAGGGGGGGGACTTTGAGCGTTATTCCTTGGCCTTTGGTGCGGGACTCAATCCTACCGCGTGGGCCCAGATCGGCGGCGACCATCACAACCAGGTGGATAACGGCCCGCTGGAGTTCTGGGACATTACCGGCCTCGAAGATGGGCTCTATACGTTACAACTGACCGTCGTGGATCGCAGCCAGGGCTTTCGCCAGGCGACGATTCAAGCCACGATTGACACGATTTCACCGACGCTAGAAATCAACTATCCTGAGGATGGCGCGACCTATGTCTACGAAGACGACGAGTGGGTCACCATCAACGCCGACGTTTTTGACAACTTGTCTATGGACCGGGCCGAATTCTTTGTCGAAGGCGGCCCGCCACCGCCAGAGGACGAGGTTGGCCAGCCTTTTGCTGTGCGCAACGTTGCGCCTTTTAACGTGCGCTGGACGATTATCGGTCCAGGCAAATATACCTTTTACGTCATCGCCTACGACGCCGCTGGCAACAGGGTTGAAAGCGACAAGGTCACCATCACCGTCGAAAAAAAGCAAGAGTTGTGAGCAGTGACGAACCACGAGTCATTGTTCATCAACCATCAGAGGAATCATGTCCAGAATCTTTCCCTTTACCGCTATCGTTGGTCAGGAGCGCATGAAGCGCGCTCTGATATTGAATGCCATCAACCCCCGCATTGGCGGCGTGCTCATCCGTGGAGAGCGCGGCACGGCCAAGAGCACCGCTGCGCGGGCGCTGGCGGCCTTGGGCACCGAGAACGTGGCCACGGGCTTCCTGGGC
>CBFDAD010000119.1:0-5815 GCA_965602705.1 uncultured bacterium | reverse complement strand
GATGAGCGCGCTCTCGCCGCCGGTGGACGTCATCGAGTTGCCGGTGTGCGAGCCGGTGGAGGCTTAACGCAGCCGTCGCCACTCCTCCAGGTCAATGTGACGCCGCAGGCTTCCCCCCTCGACGACCCACAGCGCGGTGGCAAAGCGCTCAATGAAAAAACGGTCGTGGACCACAACCAGCACCGTTCCCTCGTAAGCGCGCATGGCCTGCTCAAAACGCTCGCGCGAGGGGATGTCCAAGTGGTTAATCGGCTCGTCCAGCAACAACAGGTTGCAACCCTGGGCTATCAGCACCGCCAGCGTCAGCCGGGCGCGCTCACCATAACTCAAGTCGGCCACCGGGATAAAGACGTCGTCGCCCGTAAACAGAAAATAGTGCAAAAAGCTCCGGCTTTCCGTCTCATTGAGCGGCGCGACGGCGCGCAGCGTCTCGAAAGCGTTCCAAGTCTCGTCCAACGTCTCCTGCTCCTGCGCATAATAACCCAGACGCACGTTGCTGCCCAGGCGAATGTGGCCGGCGCTCGGCGCCAGTTCGCCGGTGATCAGGCGCAGTAGTGTCGTCTTGCCTGCGCCGTTGGGTCCGACCAAGGCCACCCGCTCCCCGCTGCGCAAAACCTGGTTCACGCCGCTGAAAAGCAGCAGCTCATCGAAACCCATCGCCACTTCTTCGAGGGTCAGCACGTCTTGTCCGCTCTGGGGCAGTCCCTCGAAATCAAGCTTCATGCGCCAGGTGAGGCGAGGCTTTTCCACCCGCTCCTCGCCCCCGAGATATCGCTCCAGCTTTCTTTCACGCGCCTTGGCCTTTTTGGCCACCTTTTTCGCGATACGACGCACGCCGGGCTGGCCTGGAGTCGTCGTCAACTCCACGCTCAGGGCCTGATTCTTGGTGTGGGCGATATCCTGCTTGACGCGACGGATCTCAGCCTGCTCGTCACGCCACTGTGCCCACTGCTTGGCGCGGCGCTTCTCCCAGGCTGTGATGTAGGCGGAATAATTCCCCGGGTAATCGGTCACGTTGTGTGTCAACGGGTCCAAGTCGAGAACGTGGCTCACGGTGCGGTCCAGAAAAGCGCGATCGTGCGAGACAATCAGAGCAGCGCCTCGAAAGCGCCCCAGCCACTCCTCTAACCACTCCAGGGCGTCGATGTCCAGGTGATTAGTCGGCTCATCCAGCAGCAGCAACTGTGGCTCCGACAGCAACACGCGCGCCAACCCCAGTCGCGTTTTTTGACCGCCGCTGAGAATCTCAACCGGTTTATCAAGGGGCAGGCCCTCCAGCCCCAAACCATTCAGCACGGCTTCGGCCTGATACGTATCTCTCCCACCACCCAACGCTTCCAGTTCGGCCAGGGCAGTGTTATAGGCCTCGAACAGCGCCGCCTGCGCTTCATCGCTGATCGCCGGCCCCACCGGGCCACCGTTCGTTGAGTTGGCAATGGCCTCGGCCAGCCGCGCGACCTCGGCCTCGACCTGGCGTCGCCGGTCCCAAGCCAGCAGTACAGCGCCGATGGTTTCAGAGGGGGCATATTCCAGTCCCTGCGCCAGGTAACCCAGGCGCAGACCCGGCGGCGAGAGGATGATACTTCCGTCATCAGGGCGTTCGTCGCCCAGGATGCAGCGAAACAGCGTCGTCTTGCCACAGCCGTTGGGGCCGATGAGCCCGATGCGATCACCGAGGTTGACGACGAAAGAGACCCCAGCAAGGATGACGTCATCGCCATAGCGTTTGGAAAGATTACTGACTTGAAGCATGCATGAACTCCCACAAAGACAACGTACGTTAAGCAAGACCACCCACGGCGGGACGTCAATGCATGAGGAAAAAGAAAAGCCGTGGGCGCAGCGGCGCATCCACGGCCTGATGTGTCTCGGCTAACTGGGTCTACGAAGCAACGAATGCGCCACCAACGGTAAGCAACATGTCTACGATTTGGTTGCGCATCGGATTAGACCTCCTTGAGACTGACGGCGCACATTATACCCCGGCCTTAAACATGTGTCAAGGGCCCAACACGAATTCTTTCCTTGACAAAACTATCCTTTCACGTTAGGATTGAAGCCAATATTGTCCAATAGCCAAGTAGGCGGTCCGAAGGATTTGAGCCAACGAACAGCGTACAGTCGCGTACGCTGTTGATTCTGTCAGGACAGATGAGCGCCTGCTTTAACCAAGGAGTATTGAATGAGCAAACCCGTCGCTATCACCGATGATTCATTTGAAACCGACGTGATCAAGGCCGACAAGCCGGTGCTGTTGGACTTTTGGGCCACCTGGTGCGGCCCGTGTTTGATGATCGCGCCGATCCTGGAAGAAATAGCGTCCGAGTACGACGATCAATTGACCGTCGCCAAGTTAGACGTGGACATAAACCCCAAGACACCCACCGATTTTGCTGTGATGGGCATCCCGACTTTGATTCTCTTCAAAGACGGCGAGGCCGTGGAGCGCATCACCGGCTATATGCCCAAGCAAAATCTGTTGGCCAAGCTGACGCCACACCTCAGCTAGTCGGCGTCCCCCCTGGCATCCACTCGATAAAGTAGACCACCTGAAGCGGTTGTATCGAGATTGTCAATTGAGACGCTCACCTTTTGATTGCAGCCGGCAATCATAACCCACAAGTGAATCTGTAAAGAAGTTGATTGTGGCACAAAGTCCAATCCATGGTATAATATCAGGTACTGAGCAGATCATTACAGTATCTGTCTCGCACAATAACTGGCCAACATAGCCCGCTTTCGCGGTCCTTGAGTCAAATACATGAGCATCGCAATTCCAAAGTGGCTAGTGCCCTGGCTGGTGGGGGTTTGGTTGACGGCGGTCGCCGTCACTCTGGTCATCGCAGTCCGGGCCTATGCTCACTTGAGACGCGCAGGGTACTATGTCCTTCGCGAAGCCGCGCGCCGGACTTTTACTCGTTCCTTGCTGGTGCTTTTGATCTTGGCTTTCCTGACGATCGGTTCGCTGCTCATTCCCAGGCAAGAGTCCACACCCTTGCCGACACTTACCGCCACGGCGAATCAACCCCCGACACCTACGCCGACCTTCGTCACGCCCACACTGGCCGCTACCGCCACACCGACGCCACAACCCACCGCGACGGAACCCTTTATCCCTACCTCGACCCCCCAGGCGACGCTGCCCATAACCTTCACGACGCCCTTGCCTTCGGCTGTTCCGCCGCCGGCCGATGCCCGGATCGAGTTTTGGACGCTGGCCCAGGGAGTGGATGAGAATGACCGTCCCGTAGACCCTGCCACTGTATTCCCAGCGGGGATCGAGCGCGTTTATCTATTCTTCACTTACGATGGGTTGTTGCCCAATGTCCCGGTGACCATCCTCTGGTATCGGAACGGCGAACTCTTGAACGGCGGGATAGATTTGTGGGAATCCGAACGAGTCAGGGGCGAGCGATATGTGTATCTAGTCCCGGCAGGGGGCTACACAGCAGGAAGATATCAAGTGCAGGTCTGGCTCGGTGACCGGCTGCAAATCCAGGTCGCTTTTTCTGTGGTGGAGGCTGAAGGTTAATCCACCGGCATGTAGCGTCAAACGATCAACTGGTCGTAAAGCCGTTCCAGGCTGAGGTCGCAACAAACCGTTTCGCGCGATTGGAGCGCAAGCGCCGCCGCCGACACCCCCAGTCGAATCGCCTCATCCATGGGCATCTCTTCCAACAGCCCAAAGATGATAGCCGCGCTGAGCGCGTCGCCAGCGCCGGTAAAATCAACGATGTCGATGTCCAGGGCCGGTGCGTGACCGCTCTCGCTGGATGTGGCATAGCAAGCCCCCATCTCGGCCAGCGTGATAACGGCGATCTCGACGCCTCGGGCGACCAGTTGACTCGCCGCTGCGATGGCTTCATCCCGTCCCTCGATGGGGCCACGCTCCAAAAGAGCCTCGGCCTCCCTCTGATTAGGCGTGATGAAGTATAATTGATCCAGATAAGGTCGAAGCCGTGGCGCCAGGTGGGTGCTGATGGGATTGGCGCAGACCGGCACCCGGTATTCCCGCGCCAGCCTAAAGACGGTCTTTAGCGTCGCAGGGGACAGATTAGCGTCGATCACGATCATCCTCGCCTCGCGGAACAATCGCCGGCGATCGTTGACGTAACGGGGCGTGATCTCTTCCAGAATGCCCATATCATCAATCGACACTTCCAGCACGCCCTGGTGATCAAGGATGGCAACATAAGTGCCAGTCCGGCCATCAGGGTCAATCAACACGTGGCGCGTGTCCACGCCGCTATCGGCGGTTTGAGTCATCAATCGCTTCCCGCTCCCATCGGCGCCCACCGCCGACAACAACACCGTCGGCACGCCCAGTCGCGCCAGGTTCTCAGCGATATTGCGGCCACCCCCACCCAGACTGCTGCGGACAAAGCCCTGATTAGAGGTGCCATTCACCAGCGGTTCGAAGGCACGCCCTTTCACGTCGAGACTGCTAGCGCCGATGATGAGGACCGGGGCTGTCAGTTCTGATAGTTCTGTCATACCAAAACCTCACGGACTCAATTTGACAATTTTTGCAAGCTAGACTAAGATAGCAGCGCTTAGAACAAGCGTTCCGTTTCTTGCCGTGAACTCGAATAGGAAGAGTAGAGATGGGTCATAGTTTGGTTTCAAGAGATGAGATTCACAACATCGTTTTGGCAGCTCAACAAGCCGCAGTAGAACTGGCTAAACGTGCGCCCAGCTCGGTAGAGATGGAGGCATATTTAGACGGTTTCGTAACGGCGTTGAAGGTCATTGCAACCGGCCTGGGAGTCGAGGTCCTTATTGCCCCCCCTTTTTCAAACGAAACTCGCAAATGGCGAGCTACGTTGGATATTTCGCCCGCCTCCATGCTGGATGAACCCACCCTCACTGAGCAAAATGACGAGTAGACCGGTCACTACCTATCCCTCGGACCTCAGTCAGCTTTTGCTGCCGGAAGAGGACTCACCCTTCAGCTTACCACTCGACGTCTCATCCATAAGAGCAGATCTGCCGAGGACTCTTTGAAACGCAGTTTCAAACCCCGGACGGGCGGCCTGAACCAACACGTCGCGGATAACGTCTTGATCCAGACCTTGATCTTGCATAGCTTTGGCCACTAGGCGCAGGCTTTCGGCCGTGGCCTCACCTTTGAGCTTGTCGGCTCTAGCTTTCACGTCCGCTTCAGCCATTTTGACCTCTCGCTGTAGCCTGGCCTGCCAGCGCTCTACATACTGCTGGGTAGCATCATCAGGAATCCTGGGGGTTGAGAAGCTGACCCAGTTTAACTGAGCCCCGACGCTCTCGACGGATCCCCTGGAGGCTTCGAAAAGCCACTTTTTCAATTCAGCTCTAGGATCGGCCCCCGGCTTGTCCGGCTCAAAAAGGCCCTCAAGACGATGCGTGGCGATCATCTCCCGGACGTTGCCGGACACAGCGCCGGGAATCCGCTCGTGCCATTCTTGGGCGCCCTCACTGCTGACCTGCTTGCTGTGATACACCGCTTTCAATATGGCCCGCTCAGAAAAGGGATAAGGCTCTTCTACAGTCGGAGCGCGTCCACCCGTGTCAATCTGAAAACCCACAAAGAAATCAACCTCGACCTCAAACCCGTCCTTGGTCATCGCCTTGACCGCATCCCCCTTTGACTGGGGGCGTAAATCCACCGCCTCTCTTACCTTTTCGCCCAGCTTGAGAAAATGAGTCCCCACGCCGACGACCCTGGGTTCTTTGCCCTTTTGCAGCACAACAGCGCTGTCTGGGCCCACTTTTAACAAGCCCGGTCCGCCGATCTTGAGACCGACTGCCCCCCCAGATATCGGACTGGCCTTACCCTCTG
>CBFDAD010000118.1:0-5878 GCA_965602705.1 uncultured bacterium | reverse complement strand
GCGTTGACTATTGGTTTTGCACGTCGCTTCGCTTCCTACAAGCGCGCAACGCTCCTCTTTCACGACTGGGAACGACTGGCGCGGCTGTTAGGCGATCGTGAGCGACCTGTGCAAATCATTTTTGCTGGCAAGGCGCATCCGCGTGATGACGTTGGAAAGAATTTGATCAGAGAGATCATTCATCAGGCGCGGCGTGAAGAGTTTCGTAACCACATCGTGTTCATCGAGGACTATGACATAAACGTGGCTCGCTACCTGTTGGGAGGGGTGGATGTATGGCTCAACACACCCCGGCGGCCACGGGAGGCCAGCGGCACCAGCGGGATGAAGGCTGTGGTCAACGGTGCGCTCAACTTGAGCATCCTCGATGGCTGGTGGGCTGAGGCTTTTACCCCTGAAGTCGGCTGGGCCATCGGGCGCGGTGAAGAGTACGAGGACTTGGCCTACCAGGATGACGTTGAGTCGGCGGCGCTTTATGACTTGTTGGAGAAAGAGGTCGTGCCGCTGTTTTATGATCGTGGGCGCGACGGATTGCCCCGAGGCTGGATCGCAAAGATGAAGGCGTCCATGCGCATACTGTGCCCCGTTTTCAACACCAATCGCATGGTGTGCGAGTACACCGAGCGTATGTATCTGCCCGCCGCTGAACGCTTTTGGCACTTGATGGACGACGATGCAGCACGCGCACGCGCCCTGGTGGCCTGGAAGCGGCGGCTGACCCAAAACTGGTCCAGCATTCGGGTTGAAGAGGTGGAGGCCGACGCTGACACGCTCCAGGTCGGCGAAGTGCTCCAGGTCCGCGCCAAGGTCCATCTGGGCGAGCTAACGCCTAAGGACGTGGCCCTGGAGCTGTACCACGGGGCGGTGGACGAAAAGGGAGAGATTCCGTCGGGCGTTTCAACCACGATGCAGTTCCAGGAGGAGGCGGACGGCCTGTACGTCTTTACCGGCGCTATCTCCTGCCGCGCCAGTGGCTTGTTTGGTCACGCGCTACGCGTGCTACCGTCCCACAAGGATCTAATAAATCCTCACGCAATGGGCTTGATTCTGTGGGGTTGAACGCTGTCACATCAAGAGCGCTGCAATACCCAGGAAGAATAGAAACCCCAGTGTGTCGGTGACGCCGGTGACAAAGGCGGCTGAGGCCAGTGCCGGGTCTACTTTGATTGCACGCAACCCTAACGGAACCAGCACGCCAGCCAACGCACCTATCAAAAAGTTGAGAATCATGGCCAGCGCGGCCGCCAGTGCAATGACCGGCTCTCCCTTCCACAACAAGATCGCCAGCCCGGTCCCCAGGCCCACGACAGCGCCGTTGATGAAAGCGGCGGGTAGCTCTTTGTTCAGCGCGCGTAGCCCATTACGCTGGTCCACCTCGCCCAATGCCATTCCGCGCACAATCACCGTCGTCGTCTGGCTGCCGGCGTTCCCGCCTTCGCCTGACACCAGCGGCATGAAGGTGGCCAGCGTGACCAGTTGGGCAATCACGCCCTCGAAGGCGTCCACCACGCTGATCGCGATGAACAGCGTCACCATGTTGATGACTAACCATGGGAGCCGTTTGAGCACCGACGTGCGCAAGGGACCAAAAACCCGCTCCTCGCCGCTGATACCCACCATACGGTACATATCCTCGGTGGCCTCATCCTCGGCTACCTCAATCAGATCGTCCGCGGTGATGACCCCTGCCAGCCGGCCTAGTTCATCCACCACCGGCAAAGCCATGAAACCGTAACGGGAAAGCGTGCGGGCGCACACTTCCTGGTCGGCCGTGACCGGCACGGAGATGACGTCCGGGTCGATAAGTTCTTCTACTACTGTTTCAGGTAGGGCTACCACCAGCTCACGCAACCCGACGACCCCTAATAACACTCGATCCTCGTCGGTGACAAAGAGATAATAGGCGCTTTCGATGCTCGGTCCCACCCGGCGTATTTTTTCCAACGCATCCTTGACCCTCCAATTTCGGCGCAGGGTGACGATGGCTGGTGTCATCAACCCACCGGCGGTATCATCCGGGTACTGCAACAAGGGGATGATCTCTTCCGGTTCTTCCATCTGGCGCAGGGCTGCGGCCGCCCGTTCTGGCGAAAGGTCTCCCAGCACGTCGGCTGCCTCGTCGGCTTCCATCTCGTCCAGGATGTCCGCCAGGTCGGCCGGCGAGAGCAACTCCGCCAGCGCGGCCGCGTCCTCGTCCTCCATCTCCTCCAGGACGTCAGCCGAGTCGGCAGGTTCCAATTCAGAGAGTAACGCGACCTGATCGTCGCCACTCAGTTCGGCGACGAGATCGGCCTGGTCGGCCGGCCGCAAAGCTTCAATGATGGCAGTCGCCTGGGCCAGGTCGTCTTGCTCCAGTGCGGCGCGCACCTCCGCCAGCACTTGATCCAGGGCAAAGCTTTCCATTGGAATACCTCCGGGTTTGGCTCCCCGGAGGCGGGAATGTAAGGGGAATTACCGTCCGGGGACTAGGCTATTGGGCCGTTAAGGCATAAGTCAGGTTCGTTTTCCATCTATCGCCGTCGCCAACAAGTGTCGGCCAGGGAGCAAAAGCGGCACACCGATCCGACCCGCTGCGATTTGTACCCTGGGCCTATGCCAATGGCCGTCGAGACCGATTTGTGTGGTTCCAGTATGTAATGCGCGTTCAGACGCATGCCAATAGCGGAAAGGGGCAGCAGCGCGCACAGCTTGCGCTGCCCCTGTACCGACCAACCGACCAGCGTCCCTGGGCCAATAGCTGCACCCACGCCCCAGCCGCGCTCGACGGCTTGCTCTTCGGCGATGCGGCGCAGTTTCTCACCCGCTTCACCCAGGGCCATCACGCCGACGCTGTCTAACCAGTAGGCCGCGACGATCTCGCCGGACGCGTTGAGTTGGTTGACCCGTTCCTCCAGCGCCGGGCCGATGGTACACGCTGCTACCAGCACCCGCGTCGCCGGGGCCAGGAGGTCGGCGTGGAGACCAACTTTTAAGACGTGTTCTTCTACCTGGCCGTTTGAGGACATCAGGGTTACGTGCTCTCCTTCCACCCCCTGGACCTGTAACTCGGTGTAGACCGCCGCGGGCGCATAAAGCGTTTGCGCCAGTTCGACGGCCCGTTGTGCGTCCGCCATCATCGCGGATTGGTTTCGTGTGCGCTGACTTTGCCCTCTCGTCTGCGCCTCCACCACCTGTTCTGGCGTCAGGCAAATCGGGATGTCGTGTAGGATTGGCATACCTGTCACCTCAAAGCAAAAGATAGTCTACATTATAGCATCAATTCACAGAAATGGCAGGGGGGAAGTTGATTGTCGAGGATTGCGGTAAGTAGACAGATCCTTTAAAAACGTGTATATTGTGTGTGTCGGGCAAGGGAGGGTGCCACGGAAAGCTAGGGGAGGTACGAATGGACAAGCCGAGTTGAATCTTGAGCGGGAGCCCTCTTGCTGTCTGACCTGTGGCAACTTGCCGCACGAGCCGCGCCGGTAGGGGCATGACACGCTTCCAAAAGGAGTTTAGCCGTTTTCTCTCAACCTGACACCACACCTCTCGTCCGTCTAGTGCCCGCCAGCCAGTTTACTTTTGATGAGCTGGTTGCTGCTTACAATCAGACCCGGGTGGACTATATCGTACCAATGCCGATGAACGCCGCGCGTTTGCGCGAGTACGTCAACAATTATGATGTGGATTTGGATGCCTCGGCTGTGGCCGTGGCGGGCGATCAAATCTTGGGGTTGGCGATGCTGGGTGTGCGCCCCGGGCATACCTGGATCACGCGCCTGGGCGTGTTGCCGGTCAAGCGACGGTATGGCACTGGTCGATTGCTGATGGAATACCTCATCGCCCAGTCCCGCCGCCTGCAGGTGGATCATATCGTGCTGGAAGTGATCAAGAATAACACGCCAGCCCACCGGCTGTTCCTTAAACTGGGTTTCCGAGAACGCCGTGAGCTGTTAGTGGTCCGGCGCCCGCCTGGTCCCCCTGTGACGGACGTCAATCACTATCACTGTGAGACATTAGGGCACCGCGAGGCGGTGGATCTGTTACATCAGCGTCGCGGTATTTCCTCATGGCTGGACGATACACCCTCGCTGGAGAACGCCGGCAGCCTGGCGGCGTTGCGCGTGGAGCTGGAGACGGGCGACCAAGGTTGGGTGGTGTATCAAAACACGGTCTTTCAGCTCGGCCGTCTGGTTTTACAAACAGAAAGCGGCGACTCACATCACGTAGGACTGGCGCTGGCGCACGCGTTGCACACACGCCATCCTACTCAAGACACCAAAAGCGAGAACCTGCCGACGACCGACCCCCACTGGCCGGCCCTGCAAGCGTCAGGCTACATCGAATCCTTCGGCCGTATCGAGATGCGGCTGGATCTCGTGTGAGCGTCCAGACGAAATTCATCCGCCCGGCCAGGGTGCCTCACTCCAGGGGGACACGATTCTCTTTCACGTCTCAAAGGGTGAAAAGAAACGTCGCGCCGCGATCTACTTCCGCCTCAGCCCAGACGCGCCCGCCGTGGCGGTGGATGATGCGTTGCACGATGGCCAGTCCCACGCCCGTCCCTTCGTACTCGTTCGCGCGGTGCAGGCGCTGGAATACGCCAAAGAGTTTGTTGGCGTATTGCATATCAAAGCCCGCGCCGTTGTCTTTGACGAAATAGACGTGCTCGCCATTTGAGGTCTCTTGGCAGCCGATCTCGATGTGAGTGACCTCGCACTGGCGGGTGAACTTGAGCGCGTTGCTGAGCAGGTTGATAAAGACCTGTTTGAGCAGCGTTGGGTCACCCTGGCAGGGGGGCAAGTTGCCGATTGAAATGTCCATCTGTCGCCCCTGTTGTGCATCCTTTAGGTCTTCAAGCGCCTGGTGTACGATCTCAGCCAGATCGACGGGCTCTAGCTTGAGGGATTGGCGACCCAGGCGCGAAAAGGTGAGCAGGCTATCGATCAGATCACCCATGCGTTGAGCGTTGTCTCGCACCCTATCCAGATAGCCTTGGGCCTCAGGTGACAGTTGCGGCGCATAGTCTTCGAGCAAGATGCCCGAGAAGCCAGCGATAGCGCGCAGCGGTGCACGCAGGTCGTGGGAGACGGAATAGGCGAATGACTCTAGCTCTTGGTTGGCGCTGTGCAATTTTCGGGCCGTCTGCTCCAGGTTTTGGTTGACTGTTTGCAGGTCCTGCAGTAGATTGGTCATTGCGGCGTTAAGTTGTTCAACCTCAGCGACCCGCTCGCTCAGTTCAGCCGTGCGCTCCGCCACGCGCTGTTCCAGTTCGGCAGCGTGGAGCCGTACCTGCTCGTGCAGGCGAGCCTGCTGGATGGCGACCGCCAACTGGTCGGTCACCTCGCGAACGATGTCCAATTGCTCGTGGATAAAAGCGTGCGGCCTGCTCGCCCCCAGGTTGAGGGTGCCAATCAGTTCCTCCTGCGCGATGAGGGGCACGCTGACATAAGTGCACATGCCCTCGTTTAACAGCATTTCCTCAGTTTTTGAGCGATTCGCGCAAGCGTTCAAATCGTCTATCATGATGGCCCGACCGCGGCGCAGAGCGTCCAGGTTCCTGAAAGCCTTTAGGGGCAAACGGCTTTCTGGGCCCAAGTTGCTACCGACCAGCACAAAGCCTACTTGCGTTTCATAGTCAAACAGGGCGACGGTGGCGCGTTGGTGGGGCACCAGATGCACGAGGCGATCCAGGGCGGCCTGGGCAATGGCGCGCGGCGATCGCGCGGCCAGGATGGCCTGGTCAATGTCGCGCAGGTTCTTTAACCGTTCGGCGTAGCGCCGCAATGCCCCCTCGGTCCGCTTGCGCTCGGTGGTGTCGGTGGAGATGAAGGTCAGGCCGGTCACCTGCCCATGGCATTCAATAGGGCCGACCAGGGTCGAAAGCCACGCGCTACTG
>CBFDAD010000117.1:0-5881 GCA_965602705.1 uncultured bacterium | reverse complement strand
CCACACTGATAGGATTGGTCGACATCATTGGCTGCCGGCCGAAGGTCGGGACCACGCCTGGCCTGCAGTTGTTAGTCATTGAAACGCCGATCATGTCATGTGCCAGACACATCAGCGAGTAATAACTCGCGATCCCGAAATGTTTACTTCGTCTGACCGCCACCACGGCCAGTCCGCAATTCGTGGCCTTGGCTATGCAGATTTTCATCGCCTTAACACCGACCACCAAGCCCATACCACCATCGCCATCCACCAACGCCATCACGGGTGACTCGCGAACAACGGTGATCTTGGGTGTGGTGTTCAGCTTGCCCGCGCGCAACGGGTCTACGTACTGCCATAGGTTGTTAACACCATGACTCTCAACCCCCCGCAGGTCTGCGCGAACGAGCACGTCAGCCGCGACCCCGGCGTCATCTTTCGGCACACCCAACCGTTGGAATAGCTCGCTGATGAACACACGTAATACGTCCGCTTTGATCTTGACAAGCGATTTCATAGCGTGATCCTTTCTCTTCCCTTTACGTCCTTTTACTCTCGCTGCGCCATCGGTGATGCCGGACCGACGTTGGTCTGACATCATTATCCCAAAAAGGCACCGGTCACATCAGCAATCGCACAAAGCTAATGTGACCAGCGACCATGGACTGCACTGCCCTAATCTATGCAGGTAGAACAGGCCCCAAAGACTGTGACGGCCGGTAACCCGGCATCTCGATCACCACTTTGATCACTCCATCCTCCCGAGTCCTTGCCAGTCGGTAGGCATACAGCACCTGATCAAACGGCAATCGATGTGTGAGCATCGGCGACACATCAATCTGCCCGCTTGCGATCAGCTCTATGGCCATTTTGAAGGATTTGCGCCCCGGTTCGGAAGCCGATTCACCCGAACTCGTTACGCGGCAATATTTTCGAAACAACGTCCAGAAATCAAAGTCAAAAGAATAAGCTCGGGGCACTCCAAAGTACAACAGATGGCCCCCGGTTTTGCACAGGCGCGCCGCCAGGTTAATCGTCTCGACCTCGCCAGCGGCTTCGACTACCAGGTCAGCCAGTCGCCCCTGCGTGATTTCCTCGACAGCTTGAAGTGCATCCGTCCGAGCGCTGTTTACCGTGTGTGTCGCGCCAAACTGCAGACCGGCGGCAACCCGGGTCTCCTTCACATCCAACCCGATTACCCGCTCAGCCCCCATCCGCCGCAACATCGCGTCAAAGTGCAGCCCGGCTGAGCCTTGCCCAATCACAACCGCGTCTTTACCCATCACGTTGGGCAGTCGCTTGCACGCATAGATCACCGTGCCCAACTGCTGCGCCATCAGCAAGTACTCCAGCGACCATCCATCCGGCAAGACCAACACGTCTTCTACCGGCGCTACAAAGTATTCCGCCATTGCCTGCTGAGACGGCGCCAATGTCAGTGCGACATCACCCACCTTGACATGGGACCCCGGCGCATCCACTGCCTCGACTACGCCGACCATCTCGTGGCCGACCGTTCCGACCGCAAGAGGATACGTGTCCTCAGGCAAGTAATGCAGCGAATGTACATCGCTCCCGCATAGTGACAACAACATCGTACGCACCAGCGCGCAACCAGGTTTCAAGGCCGGCGCCGGCGCTTCGACGAATTCCGCTTTCCCCGGCGCAACCACTTGCACTGCTCGCATAAAGCTAACCTCTTTGAAGAATCGCTCGCGTCCGAAAGACCAGACGTACTAGACAGATGACCGATCCCTCCTGCCTATCTTCGAGACAAGAGGGATTGGTCAAACCAACTGATCAAGCCTGCCGCGGGTCAGCAGATCGCTTTTGAACACACACTTGAGTCGACGGTCGACGCTGTCAGCCGGCCGCCAACAAGCAGGACATACCGCCAACCCAGGGGCACGCGACTACTTGAGGGCACCCATCTCGACCAGCGCTTTGCGCAACACCGCTTTGTCTTCGGCAGAGAAGGGATAAGCGGGCGGACGCGGGTTACCACCAGCACAGCCGGCGAGAGCGGCTGAGGTCTGCAACAAGGTGATGCCGCCATAAGTGCCGTATTCACCCGTGAACTCTCCTGCGCTCAGGTAAAAGAGTTTACGCTTTTCCTGTATTTGCGTCACTTTATCCCATTTGCCGGCGAGGCAGGCCTTGTGCAAGCTGACTTCCATTTCCGGGTAGCAGTTGCCGACGCCTGAAATGAAGCCAGAGGTGCCAGCCAGGTAGCCAGCACCGACCAGGAACCCGGTATTGCTGACACAAGCAAGGCGATCCCTGAACTTGAGAGTCTTGCGGATAAAGTCCTCAAAACTGGGCTGTCCAGCTTTGAGAGCGACGACGTTATCAAACGCGCAGAGCTCTTCCAGTGTCGCATCTTCGACGCCGGACTTGGCAACCTCAGCGATATCATAGACCATGATGCCAATCTTAACCGACTCCGCCAGGGCGCTGTAAAAGCGCAGCATATCGCTCTGCTTCGGTTCCAGATAGTAGGGCGGGGTGCTCATGATGCCATCGGCACCCACCTGGTCAGCGTGTCGCGCCAGGTCTAGCGCCAGGTTAGTCGCGGTGTGATTGGTACCGATCAGCACAGGGACGCGACCGCTCGCCTCTTCGACGACGATCTCGGCGACACGCTTGCGTTCCGCGTTGGACATTGTGTAGCACTCGCCGTTGCTCCCCGCCGCGATTAGAACGCCGTTGCCTGTCGTGAAGCCATGGTCGATCAGCCAGCGAGTGTTCTTCGCCAGCCCCTCTTCATCTAGCTTGAGACTGCCAGCCTTAAAGGGAGTGATTAGGGTCATGTGAGGCCCTACCAGCACCTCCTTCAATTCCTGCGGTTTTAAAGCCATTAGACGAACCTCCTTTTCAAAGTAAATTTAATTAGGAAACCGTGAATTCGGTTTCTTTACCACCAGAATCATCACGTGCCTGAAATCCATAAACCCCTAACTTGATACAACGACGCACCCCAACCTCCCCAATCCCTCGACCTCTGCAACCACCTCGATTCCTTCCGACAGGTGCTTTGCTGGCGGGAGAACCAGATCGGGACCCACTGCGCCGAGGCCGATGATGTCGCCTGGATAAAAAGGCATAAAGGGTGCAAGAGCAGCCAGGATGCGGGCCGGCACGTTCAGCATAGCCGCAGTCGAGGTGACAATCCGCTCTGTGCCATCGACGACGAGACGCATGGAACGCGGAGTGATGGAACCGAACTCGTCGCGCGTCACGACCCAGGGACCAAGCGGCTTAAAACCATCAAGCCACCGCCCATAGTCCTCGTTAATCGAACGGTCGCGCTCGGTGGGGCGCTGCATCATCTCGACCAAACCCGAGTCGGCAAAAGAAAGGAGCAGCGTATAACCAAAGATAGCCTCTTCCAAGTCCATTTCAGCGCTTCCATCGACCCGCTGACCACAAACGAAGGCAATCTGCGCATTGACCGTGACGCGACGCGACCAGACTGGGAGGATCACGGGCGCGCCTGGATCGTTGATAACGGTGTCGGGCAGGATTGTCATAGCCGGATAGTCGCGCCGCGGCTCACCACGTTGTTCGAACTGTGCTTCACAGTTGCGCTCCATCTCGCCCAACATATAAGGATTAGACAGGGGAGCGTGGAGCTGTACCTGATCGAGGGGCAAGGCATAATCAGCTGCGCCCGGGGTCCGCAATCCGGCAAAATCACACAACCGCCGCAGCGCCTGCAGGTTGTGTTCCCCACCAGCGATAAAGGCTTTCAAGCTGGCTGGCACCCCCCAGGCACTATCAGGATGAACGCTGCGATAGGCCTCCTGGACCCGGGCCAGATCAATACACCGGCCCTTCTCAACTAGCCCAAGACGCGATGGGCCACCACTGGAAAATGTCACGAATTTCATACCGCGCGCTCCTGCCTGCGGTCGATGATCGGATTGCGCAGACAGCCAATTTGCTCGATCTCGATCTCAAAGCTCGCGCCAGCCGGATAATACCCCTGGCCGGGAATCGTGTGCCAGCCCAGTGCACCCGAGGTGATCATGTCGCCAGGTTTCAGCGTCATAAAGCGCGACATGAAAGCAATAATCCTTTCAAAACGGAACAACATCGCAGCGGTTGTCACGGTATCACAGGGAACGCCCGACTCCCGCGAATAAACACTCAGGTGATAGGGATCATCAATTTCGTCAGCAGTAACGATACAAGGTCCAACCGGCTGCGGCATACTCCAAGTGCCATAGAACTTGCCAGCAAAATGCTGATCGCGGTAAAGGTATTCCTTCAAGGGCAGATCAGGCACAATGGTGCGAAAAACCGAACCCGACATATCGTTGATAGCAGTGTAGCCCATGATATAGGCTCCCGCCCTTGTTTCATCGATTTCTTTGCCCCGCCGGCCGATCACAGCGGTGAACTCTGCGCCCCAGCCGATCTCGCCATCGTGCGGCTGTAAAACGACGGGCTCATTGTGCCCGATGACGTGACCGTGATAGCGCGGCGTGAGAGTGGGATGCTCGGGGATAGCCAGTCCATCCAGGCGCAACAGGATCGGATTGTTGCCGCGCATCGAGAACATACGGTTCTGATGCGGGATGGGCGTGCGCCAGACGATCTCGTCGCAACCAAAGTACGCGTCGCTGGACAGGCTGGCGCTCTGCCCCCACATCAGTGCAGTCCTCGCTCGCTCTAGGATGCGCCGCGCCAGATCCAGCCCCGTTGTTTCCCACTGTAACAGCCCGTAGAGCGTAGCCGGTAGAAACGGTTGTGTCGGAAAGCAGCCCTGAGACATAAGGGCCCGCTGTGCCGCGGGTAGATCGACCACCCCACCCGCAAGCAAAGCGCCATAGCGCTGCCGACCCGTCGCTTCGAATGTGATGAGTCTCATAGCTTCCGTAACCTTGGATCGGCCCGTTCGCGCAGGCGGTCGCCAGCCAGATTAAAGACTAGCACGGCGATGGAAATCGTGATGCCTGGCGCGAGCACGAACCAGGGCGCAACATAAAGGTACTGTTGCGCCTTGTTCAACATTGCGCCCCAAGAGGGTGCAGGTGGCTGCACGCCAAAGCCCAGATAGCTCATCGCCGCCTCGATGAGGAAAGCAAAGCCAATGCCTAGTGTCGCCTGCGTGATGATCGGGACGAATGCGTTGGGAAGGATATGGCGTGTAAGCACACGGTAATCGGACGCACCGATGGCACGGCTGGCCAACACAAAATCGGTCTGCTTCAGGACAAGCACGCTGGCCCGCACCAAGCGGGTAAAACGCGGCAAATACCCCAGGCCGATGACAATGACCACATTGAAGGCCGATGCACCAAAGGTCGCCACGAAAATGATGGCGAGCAGCATGGTCGGGAAAGCCAGTATCGCATCGGTAAAGCGCATGATAATCGATTCAGTCCAGCCACCATAGTAGCCCGAAAGCAGGCCCAGTAGCACACCGAGCGACATAGCGATACCCATCCCACCCAAACCGACCAACATCACCACGCGCGTTCCATGAATCAAGCGGCTGAGGATATCACGCCCCAGGTGATCCGTACCGAGCCAATGTGCACCAGCTGGGGCTTGCAAAGCTACGTCGGCATCAATCTTTTGCGGATCATAGGGCGCAAGGATGCCCGGGATGAGGGCAGTGAGGATGAAGATCAGGATCAGCGCCACGAGAATCGTCGCGCCTAACCTCCGCCGGACATAGTGCAGCAGGTCAGACAAACTGAAAGAACGGCCCTGCTGCCGCCCCGTCGGCGCCGCAAGCGCCTGCGGCAACATTTTATTCTGGCTCACGTCTACGCTCCGATCATTTCTTCGCGCACACGTGGGTCAAGCCAGGCATAAGCGATGTCCACGACCAGGTTGACCACGACATAGAGCACGGCCACAAAGAGAACCATGGCCTGTACTATCGTAT
>CBFDAD010000116.1:0-5885 GCA_965602705.1 uncultured bacterium | reverse complement strand
AAAACCCTTTGAACATGATCGGCAAGTAATACGACGATGATTCCAACACCGTCAGCGTGACCGGGACATCGATTTCAGGGTTGGCAGAATCCCCGCTTCGAACCTGGAGCGTAGCAGTGTAAACGCCAACAGCCATGGCCGGGAGAGCCCCAAAGGTGACCTGAACGTCATAAAACCCATCGGCAGACACCGCGCCAACGACCGGCTCCTCGAAGAGCCAGGGAACATCGGTGGGCAAACAGCGAGTTGACTCACCAGGGTAAGCAAAACAGATCGCTAGGCCATCAGAAAGCGTGGGCATGTTGTAAGAGTATTGCAGTCCTGTCGCCTTATCACCCTGGATACCGATCGTTGCCTGTGCACCATAGTCCCGGCCACCGCCGATGCTCGCATCCTGATACTGAAACAGGATGCTGCCGTTTTCAAAAAGGATCACTTGCCACGTGCCTTCGTTGCCGTAGCTCCCAAAACCTCTGGCCCGATAATATTCAATGATGAACATGTCGTCCTGGGCCAGATAGTACACCTCACCAGGACTGATGACCAAATCGTCCCACAAGTGGGCAATGAACGCGTCCACACCGTGGCTATTGGAACCGGGAATGGACGTGTTGTAGAAACCCAGATAACGGTCCTCAAAGTAAACGGTCCCGTTAGAAGCGACGGACAACTGATTATAGTCTGTCCCGTAAAAGTTAAAAGGAAACGGCAACGCGAGGGGCCAGTAATAGCTATCGTCAGTGCCGCTCAGGCCAACGGCCGTGCCATCACCCCCGGCTGGCGGGGCGATTTCGATCCAGTCATAGGTCGGGCCATCTGGCTCGTCCGAGTCTCTAAAGACGTAACCAAATCCATCAGGCCCACCACCGTCCAGTGGGGAGATGACACTGCCTTGCCATTCGTGTAACTTGAGCGTCGCCGTCATCGCACCGCCCTCTTGTTCTCGCAATCTGAACAGCGACATCGCAGCGCCGCTGTTGATCACCCGCAGCGCCTCAGTCCGAGATGCGCCGGGAATAAGAGTAGCAGCTAATGAGAGCGGCGTGACACTGACGCACGGTTCCATAGAACGCAGGCCAAAATCCTGTGTCGTTGTTGCCTTAGCATTGACGGTCACCACAGCGCTGCCCGTGACGTGGTTCGGGGCGGAAACGGTCACAGCATAATTGCCCTGTTCGACCCACAAGCTAAAAGTGCCGCTAATGTCGGTCGTCAGATGCCAGGAAATTTCAGGAGTGCCCGTGACCAGCAACGTAGCGTCTTGCAGCGGGGTCGGGTTGGTGTCGCAATGGCCCAGGCTGGTGACGGTACCTTCCACCTTACCCCAGGTCGCCGGAGGCGGAACGGTCATAGTTACCGGAAAGCTAAGGTCGCCATAGGGTGTATCGTTTGCAAAGATCATCCTGGTAGTGAACTCGCCCGGCTGCGTCACGGAGGATGCCCCAGCGTCAAAGGTGACGGCGATCACCTGCCTACCAGCAGTGCCAATCGTGCCGCTGATGGGCTCCTCTGACAGCCAGTCCACGTCACCGCTAAAGACGTTGAGCAGATCACTGATCATGTTGATCCACAACTCAACGCCATCCGGTATGGTATCTCCGTCGAGATCAGCGTCGTTCTGCCCATCCAGGAAGCCCTTGAAGACAGTACGATCGTTGTTGCCCAGTATTAAAGCAGCCTCGTTCGGGGCCGGTCCCAACGGGGTGTAGCCAGCCAGGGCCTGAAAGCCGGTCAACGGTTCCACACGCTGGCCGTAGATACGATAACGAGCGCTGGCCAGCCAGGTGAACGCGGGCACGTCTTGTGGATCGTTAAAGAACAGATGGCCTGGTTCCCACCAGTAGACCGGATCAGGGGGGGCGATGTCATTGCCGGCCCAGGTGAAACCCAACGTCGCCCAAAGCGGGTTAGATGTATCAGTATCCACCGTCCAGCCGTGATAGATCAGCTTCCCGCCGCCTATCACATAGTCGTTGAGCGCGGTCAACACCGAAGCCGGTGGCCGCCAGGAGTCATTGCCAACGAGCACCAGGTCCCACGGGCCGCCAGAGGTCAAGTCGATCTCAAAACTGTTCCAACTGGCGTCGTAATGGGCCGTATAAGCCAGACCGAGGGCCTGTAGGGCCCCGTCGAGATAAGTGTTAGGCGCCGTGTGAAAAGCATCATCCGCGTAGATTAGAACGTTGATTTGGCCTTGCGAGTGATATCGGGAGGGTACGGTGGGTTTCCAACGATAGACGGCCGGATAGGCCAGGGCGTTGCCAAGCCCGTTGGCTGGCAGAGAAACACCCTCCGTGGCGCGGCACAACCACTCCCCACGTCCCGCCACCAGACCCAGAGACGACGCTAACTGAAAGCTTCCCTCCTCCTCCGCGAGCTCAAACACCGCGGGCATCCCGCCCAGGTTACTCAACGTCAGCGGTAGAGTCGTGCTCATACCCATGCCCAGGGTAACTGCCAGACTGTCAGGCGTATAGGTCAGCCAGCCCGCTGGCAGGTAAAAGTCTTGGCGCACTGTGTCGCCATGGACCACAGTGACCGAGGCGACGTCGGCACCGTAGCGGCCGCTCATCGTGGCGGAAAAGACGTGAGAGCCGGTCGGCGAGAAGAGGGTGTAGAAAGCATCCGCCACGGCAGGGTCACCAGGGGTGGACAGGGCACTCACTACGCCCCCGCTGTCATTGACGACCGTAGCACCGACCATTGGGTTATGAGTGTTGTCGTCGTAGACATTGCCCACGACCAACCCGCCGGCCGGCGGAACACAACCAGCCGAGACGGATACTTGGTCCACGTAAAAACCCTCATAGTTGGCCAAATCCTCGCTGATCAGTCGCCAGCGGAATTGGACACTGCCACCTGCCGCCGCCGAGACATCATAGCTCATCTCGGTCCAGTCCATCTGCGTCGTTCCACCGGTGTGACGCCAGATATTGGTCCAGAGAGCGCCGTTGATGCTGACATCGACGGAAGCCTGGTCCCAGTTGACGCTCTCGATCGCCCACGCTTGCCACCAACGCGCGATCAAGGTGGTGTCGGTCGGCACCTCGGACAGGTCAATGACAGGCGAGTACAACGTCTGGTCGGCGTTATTGTCGTAATTGCCGTCCAGATCGGTGCCCCAGCACTTATTACCGGAAACACAACCCCCGGGCCAGATAGTCGGCCTGCCCCACTCCCACTCATCGTTGGGACCCCAATGGGTATAACCGCCGTCATTGGCCTCGAAATCTTCCGCATAAGCGTAGGCGGATGAGTAGCCAGGCGCGGTGCAGGTCGCCGGTGCGGGTTCCAGTGTCCAGTTGTGTGTCTGGTCAGCGGTCAGCGGGTCAAAATCACGGCTGGCGCGAAGGTAACCGGGCACCCAGGCCTCCACATCCAAAGTGTGCGTAACGCCCTCAGCCAGAGTGACACTATAATAGCCGGTGACGGGATCATTCCAGAAGCTGTTGCCGGGCGCTGGTGGGTCAACCGGATCACCCCGAACGATGACGTGCGCATACAACGGCCAGCCAGTAGCGGCGTCAGTGACGGTACCCTCGAGGGTATGCGCGGCAACCGGGGCCAGCGGGATGTCCAGCGTCGTCGTGGTGCCGGAGATGATGCTGACCGCACTGATTGCATTGGGTTGATAACCATAGGCCACAGCCGTGACGGTAAAAGTGCCAGTAGGCAGCAGCATCTTGTAGCGACCCTCGCTCCCCGTGATTGTCTTGAGAGTCTGGGTTGGACTGACACTGCCCCACACCGATGCGCCGGAGATATAGTCGGACGCCGGCGTGCCGCCTTGCTCGTAAACGCTGCCGGCCAGGGCGCCCAGGGGGCCGGACGTGCAATTGGGAAACTTGAAAGCGCCGATGCGCGTCTGCCAGTTCTCCCCGTCTGTCTGGTAGTACTCCTGGGTGTACCAGAAGGCACAGTCGTCCTCAGGGTCAACCGCCATCATACTATAATCACCCCAACTGTTGCCACTGGTCTGCGAGCCGGCGCCAGCGACGAGTTCGGCCTCGCCCTGGGCCATCGTACCCAGTGGATCACCCGCCAACCGTCCAGTATAGCGAATCGAGGGAAAGGTGTCGGCGCTGGCGACGCTGTAACCCAGCGCCACGTTGCCAAGCCGGTCCATCGCGACGCTACCCATCCAGCGATGATCGGCGTCGGGCGCATAGACACCCTCCTGATGAACGGACCAGTCACCGGCGCTCTTGCGCAGTTCAAACCAGTGTACGCCGGCGTGATCGCTGCCATCGACGTCTACCGTGTGATTGGTGACCAGTGTCTCGTAGCGGCCAAAGTTGCGGTACGGCAGGCGGTACATCAAACGGTCAGACATCGCATCCAGGCGCTGGCTCGTGCCCGGCTGGGGAATACAATCAGCAGAAAAGCCGCACAGACTCGGCTCCACGTCAGCCGTGGCTAAGAGGACATTCGGCGCATAGTCAGCCAGGCCAAAGGTCGAGTTAGTCGGCGTGACCCAATCCACGTGAAACTCCCAGAGACGCAGGGCATCACTGGTGTCACCAAACCGGGTGCTATCGTCCCACTCGACAAAATAGTTGGGCGAGCCGTCCGGAGGCGGCCTCAAACCATCCAGGTCAGCGGGCAACATATTGGCAAAATCGGTCGTGACAGCGCCCACGTCAAAGTACACCACCCGGGCCACCTTGCCATTCAGCATCTTTTCCCGTTCAAAGGCCGCCACACCGGCGCCAGCCCCCGTCAGCGAGTCGACGTTAAACTGGTTGACCGACAAGTAATAGCCATCCGGCCACACACCAAGCTTGGGATATTCGTTCACCTTGCTGACGGGGATGACGAACTCGTAACGGTACCAGGCTCCCGTGGGATCGCCGCTCTGAGAGATGGCCATGCACTGATAGAACGGACCCCGGGGATAGTTGGGTCGTGCGGGCTGGCTCATCAACCAACGGTCGGCCAGGGGATCGTAGAGGGTGATCGGGTCGCCATTGTTGTTCGTTTCGCACGGACCACCAAAGCCGTCCCACAGCGTGTTGCCGTTGGCCGGTCCAAACAGCAAATTACCGCTTTTGTCCCAGATGGCAAAGGACAAGTTGACCCATTGGACGTAGTGATTGAGGCCCACGTCGCCCTGGGGAGCGGGCGGCAGGACCCCGTCAACGTTCCCAATGCCGTCAAAGCTCTGGACCGGCGCCGGCATATCGGGCGCAGAGGCCAGCCCTCGAAGAACGGCGTCGCCAAACGCGTTATCAGATTCCTCCTGCTTACCTGCCCTGATCTCCGCCGGGACAGACGGCATCGAGCGCAGCGCAGGCGAGACGTCAGTTCTGACAGCATAACTTACGAAAGGCACAAGTGGGTCGGTCTCCAACTCGACGGTCGTCGTGAGGGCGACGTTGTTGGCACCAAACCCGCCGGCGACCGGCACTGCCAAGACATCGTCCATCGCTGATCCAGCAGCCCGCACCTGCATCAGCGCGGAGACCAGCCCCGTCGTCAAGATCAACGCTAGCGCCAGACTGAGTAATCCGATTTTGCTCGGCCTGGACCCAGCGCTGCACAGCTTTGCTGGAGAGGTGTTGCCAAATCCAGGCCGGAAGCGGGGATTTGGCAATCCCCTCAGAGCGTTGTTGTCCCTCAGAGCGTTGTTGCCCCTCAGAGCGTTGTTGCCCCTCAGAGCATTCTTGCCCCTCAGAGCGTTCTTGGACCTCAGAGCATTCTTGGATCTACTGGGACTAGTGAGTTTAGTAGCTTTCATGATACCGCTGCCTCCTTAATATACACAACCTGGCGCTACGCCAAGCCGAAACACCGCCCAAAGCCCTGGACTAGGGTGTCCAGATCAACCACATCTCGCTGGCGTGGACCAGCACGCCATACACGTCGCGGTACTCTATGCCGACAAT